>SLIA01000262.1 GCA_007135935.1 Wenzhouxiangella sp. | reverse complement strand
TATCGTCCAGCGCGGCGAGCAGTTCGTCAACCCGGCCCATGCCGGGCACGTGCAGATCGGGTGCCAGCGCATTGAGCGGTACCAGCACGAAAGCCCGTTCGGCCAGGTAGCGGTGCGGCACGACCAGATCCGGCTCGTCGATGACTGCATTGCCGTGGACGAGCACGTCGAGATCGATGACTCTCGGCCCCCAGCGGGGACCGTCGCGCCGTCGACCCAGCCGCTGCTCGACCTCAAGCAACAACGCCAGCACGGCATGGGCATCCAGCATAGTGTCGATACCGGCCACTGCGTTGAGAAAGTCGGGCTGATCGGTCACGCCCCAGGGCGGTGTCATCCAGGCCGGGGAGACGCAAGCCACCGTGACGCCCTCGGCCCGATCGAGGTAGTCAAGCGCGGCAGTCAGGGTGGCCGACCGGTCGCCCTGGTTGGCGCCCAGCCCGATCCAGCTTCGAATCAAGTGACCGCCTTGCGTTTGCGCGGGCGACGACGCTTGCGCTTGCCGGCCGGCGAGACCATCTTGTGGCGCTCATCGGGTTCGACTTCCTGGATGGTGGTCCACCAGTCGGCCATTTCCTGCAACTCCGGGTTCTCGATCGCGCGCAGCAGCAGAAAGTCGTAGGCGGCACGGAAGCGGCGTTCGGACATCAGCTTCAGGGCGCGCTTGCCGCGACGCTTGCGAAAGCGCGGCTGCATGCACCAGATTTCCTTGGCAATGGTCGAAAAGCGGCGATGAATGGCCACGCGCCGGGCCTGGGCTACGATGGCTTCTTCACCGGCAGCAGCCAGGGCCTCGACCGGCGCCATGCCCTCGTCAATCAATTGCCCGGCCCGCGCTTCCACCCGGTTCCAGAGAAAGGCCGCGAACAGAAAACCCGGCGTGACCGGCTTGCCCTGGGCAATGCGCTCATCGGTGTTCTTCATGGCCTGCTCGACCAGCACCGGCGGCTCGGAAGGGGCATCGAACAGCCCCGGAAACAGCGGTTCCCACAGATTGTTGCGCACCAGTGCCTGGTAGGTCGACCAGGCCCGGCCACCGAAAAACAGCTTGAGAATCTCGTCGAACAGGCGGGCCGGCGGAATATCGTGCAGCAGCGGTGCCATGGTCGCGACCGGCCCGGCCGTTTCCGGCTCCAGCTTCAAGTCGAGCTTGACCATGAAGCGAACTGCGCGCAGCAGTCGCACCGGATCCTCGCGATAGCGCGTGACCGGGTCGCCGATCAGGCGCAGGTAGCGGTCGATCAGGTCCTGATAACCGCCGACATGATCGCGGATGGTGGCACTTTCCGGGTCGTACATCAGCGCATTGATGGTGAAGTCGCGCCGCCGGGCATCTTCGGCTTCCGAACCCCAGACGTTGTCGCGCACCAGACGCCCGGCTTCCAGTTCACGGTGCTCGTCCTCACCGCCCTCGCCCGAGCCGCGAAACGTGGCCACCTCGATCACCTCGCGACCGAATCGCACATGGGCCAGGCGGAACCGCCTGCCGATCAGCCGGGCGTTGCGAAACACCTCGGCGACTTCGTCGGGTGTGGCGCTGGTGGCCACGTCGAAATCCTTGGGATCATGGCCGAGGACGAGGTCGCGAATACTGCCACCGACGATATAGGCCAGATGACCGGCCTGGTGCAGCCGCTCGATGACCTTGCGGGCGTTGGCACTGACTTTCTCCGGACGAATGCCATGCTCGTCCAGTTCGATAATGCGGGGTTGGCTACTCAATGGTCGTTATTCTTGCGGTTCAGGGCGAAGCGAACGGGTGCCAGCCTGGATAAGCTTGCTGTTATCATTGCCGTATAGTCTAGCACTCTATCCGAAAGACAGCCCGCTTTCCCCCGTGCGGCGCTGATCGATACTGCCCATTCAAGACCGAGATGACGCCAGCATGACCTTTGTAGTGACGGAAAACTGTATCAAGTGCAAGTACACCGACTGCGTGGAAGTCTGTCCCGTCGACTGCTTTCACGAAGGGCCGAATTTCCTGGTCATCGATCCCGAGGAATGCATCGACTGCACGCTGTGCGAACCGGAATGTCCGGTCGAGGCGATCTATCCCGAAGACGACATTCCGGCCGGCCAGGAACAGTTTCTGGAGCTCAATGCCGAGCTGTCACGTGAATGGCCGGTGATCACCGAAATGAAACCGGCACCGGAAGACGCCAAGGAGTGGGAGGACGTCCCCGGCAAGCTCCAGCACCTGGAACGCTGAAACGATGGCGGGGTTGACCGGTGCGGCACCGGTCAACCGTCATGACCGATCAGCCCAGCCGATCGCGCAGGCGAGCCAGCACATATTCGGCACGGTCCATGTCCAGGATTTCGCCATTGGCATCCAGCAGGATCACCTCGGAAAGACCGTCTGAACCCTCGCGAACCTTGATCCGGTAAGTTCCGCTGTAGTCGGTCACCTCCGGACTGCGCCAGAACATCAGACGCGATATACCCCGGCGGTCGGCTTCGATGGGGTCGTGGCTGAATTGGAAACGGTAGCGCTGCTGCGAATCATCGATTTCCTCGACACGCATGCCATTGCGGTTGAGGGTAAATCCCAGCCGCTGCCAGACGCTGTCGGGTTCGTCCTGTACTTCCAGAAACAACCCGGTCGCTCCAAAGCGGATGTGCGAGCGTGAACGCTCCGCCTCGGCGCTGGGCTGCACCCTGGGCGGCCTGGCCGTATCCTGGGCCGCCAGCTCGGGCAGGTAGTAGCCGGGCACCTCGAAGGTAGACCGCGATTGAGGGCTGCTCATTCCCGGCGGCGCCTCGATCGGATCGAATTCTTCGCTGTCGGCATACACGGGCTGGCGGTCGCGGCCGGCACAACCGGCGAGCATGGCAAGCAGGGCCGCCAGCAGAAAAGTCGTTGAAATCAGTTTGAAAATTCGAATCATACCCCTTGGGTCCGATATCTGTTGGTTCAGGTCTACACCCGGATTGCGGAATCCAGCGCCAGTGGTTGGACCACGCAAAAGCGGCTCAGTTTAGGCAACATGCCTGCTTGCGTCCAGTCGCAGGCAATGCAACGGCCTGCCGGCAAGCGATTGGGCGCCATGCGTCGATGTCGCTGTGACTTGCGGACCGCAGGATGCACAAGTATTCTTCACAGTGTAACGCAGTTCACATGCCAGTCGAGCAAAAAGAACAACACAACCCACTGATTAAACGAATATTTTACAATTCATGACTCAATCAGCCCCGCAACTCGCATCGCCTCCCCTGCCCGCAACCATCCACGGCGAGGTGTCGCTGGAACAATTCGCCGGCAAACCGTTGGTGCTTTATTTCTACCCTCGCGACAACACGCCGGGATGCACCAGACAGGGCCAGGGCTTTCGTGACCTGTACGACGAATTCCGCAGCCACGGCTGCGAAATCGTCGGCGTGTCGCGCGACAAGTTGACCACACACGAGAAGTTCGCCGCCAAGCACGACTTTCCGTTTCCGCTGATTGCCGATCCCGACGAAACCCTGTGCCGCCAGTTCGACGTCATCACGGAAAAGAACATGTACGGCAAAAAGGTGATGGGCATCGAGCGCAGCACATTCCTGTTCGACGCCGACGGCAAGCTGGCGCGCGAGTGGCGCAAGGTACGTGTGCCGGGCCATGTCGAGGAAGTGCTCGAAGCCGTCCGCGAACTGTCCTGACCCGGCCCGCCACAGGGCCGCATTCCCCCAGAGGAGCAATCGACATCATGGCGGAACGCCCGCGTTTGTACCTGCTCGATACCAACGTGCTGATGCACGATCCGACGGCACTTTTCCGCTTTGCCGAACATGACGTCTATCTGCCGATGATCGTGCTCGAGGAACTCGACCGCTCCAAGAAAGGCGTGTCGGAAGTCGCTCGCAACGTGCGTCAGGTCAGTCGCTTCATCGGCCAGATGATGGCGCCGGGCGACCGGCTCGAGGACGGCCTGGCCCTGTCCGAACCCGAGGGGCTCAACCTCAAGGTCGGTACCGGCCGGCTGTATTTCCAGACCGAGCACTTCGACAACGGCTCGGAACTGGTCGGCGACCGATCGCTGGCCGACAACGAGATTCTGCTGGCCGCCCTCAGCCTGACACGCAAGCATCCCGACACCCAGATCATCCTGGTGTCGAAAGACATCAACCTGCGCATCAAGGCGGCCATCCACGGCATTACCGCCGAGGACTACTACAACGACCGCGCGCTCGATGACCTCAGCCTGCTCTACTCGGGCATTACCGAGCTCGATACGGGCTTTTGGGAACAGCACGAAACCCTGGACTCGTGGACCGAGGAAGGGCGCACGCTCTACCGGCTGCGCCGGCAGAGCGATGACGAATGGCACCCCAACCAGTGCCTGCGCCTGGCCGGCGACAATGGGCTCGAAGCCCTGGTGCGCGAGGTCGGCACTGACGAGATCGTCATCGAAGTCGCGCGCGATTTCCGTCGCGAGCAACACGGCGTCTGGGGCATCCAGGCGCGCAACCCCGAACAGAACTTCGCCCTCAACCTGCTCATGGACCCGGAGGTCGACTTCGTCACCCTGCTGGGCACGGCCGGCACCGGCAAGACCCTGCTGGCACTGGCGGCCGGCCTGGCGCAGACGCTCGACGACAAGGTCTATC
>SLIA01000066.1 GCA_007135935.1 Wenzhouxiangella sp. | reverse complement strand
GTTCGTCCAGCGCCACCAGCTCGCGCGAGAGCGGGATGGTGTCGAGCGCGGCACGCAGGTTGTCGCCGATCTTGCCGCCGACCTCGTCGGCCCGCTCGATCAGCTCGTCCAGGCTGCCGAATTTCTTGAGCCACTTCGCCGCGGTCTTGGGCCCGACCTTCTCCACCCCGGGGATGTTGTCGGACGTGTCGCCGGTCAGCGCCAGCAGATCGGCGATATGCTCCGGTCCGACGCCGAATTTCTCCTCGACCGCGGCCGGATCGTAGCGCTTGTCCTGCATGGTGTCTTCGAGCACCACGCCGTCGTCGACCAGCTGGGCCAGGTCCTTGTCGCCCGACGAGATCAGCACATCGAGACCTTCGGCGCGCGCACGTCGGGTCAGCGTGGCGATCACGTCATCGGCCTCCACGCCCTCGATGACCAGACGCTTCAACCCCATGGCATCGACCAGTTCGTGCAACGACTCGATCTGGCTTCTGAGTTCGTCGGGCATGGGCGGGCGATTGGCCTTGTAGTCCTCGTAGGCTTCGTGCCGGAAGGTCTTGCCCGGGGCATCGAAAATCACGGCCACGCGCTCGGGATCGTACTGCTCGGTCAGCCGCCGGAGCATGTTGGCCACACCGAAGATGGCGCCGGTGGGCTGCCCCTCGGCATTGGTCAGGCTGGGCAGGGCATGAAAGGCGCGGTAGAGGTAGGACGAGCCATCGACCAGGCACAGTTGCGGCGACTTCGACATGGGTTCCGGATACATCAGTTGCCAAAAGAGCCATGATATTACCAATGTGCTCGGGGCCGCGAAGCGAAGGCATTTGCCGACATGTGCCGCAAATGCCGTGCAACGAATTTCGCAGAGATTTCGTTTCGGGTTAAATGACTGTATCGTCGGGAATGACGATGCATCAGGGTGGTCAAACCTTAGAGTTTGCTAGACTGACAACATGACATTTCAGCCCGGAGTCGCCCGCATGATCCGTTTCCCCGCACTGGTCGCAGCCCTGTCCATGATCCTCGGCTCAAGCCTCGCTGTCAGCGAGGAGCCGCCCGAAGGCGCCGCCCCGCCGCCACCGCCCATTCCGGAGCATGAGCCGCTGCCGCCCAAGGTGCAGGACCCCGACGAACGCATCGAACCGCAAGTGGTGATCCGGCGCGAAGACCGGCGCATTGTCGAGGAGTACCATGCCGGGGGAGTGGTCTACATGATTCGCATCATTCCCGAAGTCGGCCCAGCCTACTACCTGATCGATACCACCGGCGACGGCAACTTCGATTCACGCCACGAGCACATGGAGCCGGTGCGACCGGCGCACTGGAAGATATTCGAGTGGTGACAGGCCCGCGTTGCGGGCCGGTGAAAGGTAAAAGGTGAAAGGTGAAAAGAGCGAGTTCTGGCGGGCTGGTGCGGCGGTCGTGCAAACGAAGCATGGCTCACCAGTGGCAGAACTCGATCAACTTTGGTGCAGACCAACCGCCCCCATTCACCCATTAACCCGTTAACCCATTCCCCCCTCACCTTCCACTTCCTCCGCCAACTTCCTGAACTGCTCCACCGACAACGTCTCGGCACGGGCGCCCGGATCGATACCGGCTGCCTCGATGGCTTCGGCGTCCAGCAGGCCTTTCAGACTGTTTCTCAGCGTCTTGCGGCGCTGGCCGAAGGCGCGGCGGGTGACGTCCGAGAAGACCGGCAACAAGGCCCGATCCGCTTCGGACAGCACTTTTGGCACCAGCCGCACGATGGCGGAATCCACCTTTGGAGGCGGCCGGAACGCACCCGGCGGGATATTGAACAGGCGCGTCATGTCGCAGTGAAACGCAGCCATCACCGACAGCCGGCCGTACTGGCGGCTACCCGGCGCGGCGACCATGCGATCGACGACCTCCTTTTGCAGCATGAAGTGCATGTCGGCGATGTCGGCCCGGCTGTCGAACAGGTGAAACAGAATGGGCGTGGAGATGTTGTAGGGGAGATTGCCGACGACACGCAACGGCCGATCCGGGGCCAGCTCGGCGAAATCGACCCTGAGCACATCGGCCTGGATCACCTTCAATCCGCCTGGATGGCCAAGTCGCTCGGCCAGCGTGGCTGCCAGATCCCGATCGAGCTCGATCACGGTCAACGCCCCGACCCGCTCCAGCAAGGGTGCCGTCAATACGCCTTCCCCCGGCCCGATCTCGATCAGGCAGTCATCGGGGCGCGGTGAAATGGCGCTCACCAGGCGACTGATCACGCTGGCGTCGTGCAGGAAATGCTGACCGAAGCGCTTGCGCGGACGATGCCGGTTCACGATTGACGCGCCGCGAGCTGTCGGGCCAGCGCCACCGCGGCGGTCAGGCTGCCGCCGTCGGCCTTGCCGGAACCGGCAATATCCAGTGCGGTGCCGTGGTCAACCGATGTGCGCACGAACGGCAGCCCCAGGGTGACATTGACGGCACGGCCGAAACCGACGTGCTTGAGCACCGGCAGCCCCTGGTCGTGATACATGGCCAGTACGGCATCGTACTGACGCATGCGGCTGGGCACGAAGGCCGTGTCGGCCGGCAACGGCCCGCTCAGGTGCATGCCGGCCACGCGCTTGCGTTCGATAACCGGATTGATCGTTTCGATCTCCTCGCGCCCCAGATGACCGTCCTCGCCGGCGTGGGGATTGAGGCCCAGCACCGCGATATGCGGGGCATCGATTCCGAAACGCTCGACCAGATCGGCGTGGAGAATATCCAGCGTGGTGCCCAGTTGCTCGGAGGTGATGGCCGCAGGCACATCTTTCAGCGGCAGATGGGTGGTGGCCAGCGCCACGCGCACGGCACCGGCCGCCAGCATCATGACGACACGCTCCACTCCCGCTCCCGCGGCCAGAAACTCGGTATGCCCTGTAAAGGCGATGCCGGCATCGTTGATCACGCCCTTGTGAACCGGTGCGGTCACCATGCCCGCGGCCCTGCCATCCAGGCACTCGCGCATGGCCAGGCTCAGACAATCGAGTACGTAGGCGGCATTGGCCGGATTCAGCACGCCGGGTTGCTCCGGCTCGGCCATGGCCACCGGCAGGCAGCGCAGACCGCCGGTGGCATCGGAACTGACATCGCCGAGTTCAACGATATCGACCGGTCGACCGATGCGCCGGGCGGTCCTGGCAATCAGGCCGGGATCGGCCACCAGAACAACGGCGGGATCCTCGCTCGCCAGGCGAAGCGCCAGCTCCGGCCCGATACCGGCCGGCTCACCCGGCGTGAGCAGCAACGGCCCGTTCACGATTTATCAGAGTCGCACTTCGACAAACGACTCGTTGCGCAACTGGCGCAGGAAACGTTCGACTTCTTCCTCGGCCTTCCGCTGGTGCAGCATCTCGCGCGCCTCTGCACGCATGGCCTCGTCGGTGCGGTCGGCCTCGCGCGAATCGACGAACTTGACGATATGCCAGCCGCTCTGGCTCTGAAACGGCTCGGATACTTCACCGGGGTCGAGCTGCCCGATGACCTGCTGAAATTGTTGTCCGTAGCGACCAGCGGGGAACCAGTTGAGCATACCGCCGATATTGGCCGAGGTTTCATCGGTCGAGTACCGTCGGGCCAGCTCGGCAAAATCCTCGCCATCGCGAATCCGCGCATGAATATCGTTGATTCGATCCGCCGCCTGCTCGGGGGAAATCAGTTCGGTCGGCTCGATCATGATGTGACGTGCCCGGTATTCACGCACGATCACCTCGGAGTGATCCCGCACATCGCGCACGTGCAGGATGACGTAACCGGCTGGCGTACGGATCGGCCCGGCCACGGCACCGGGTTCGCGGCCTTCGATCTCGTCTGCGAACATCGGCGGCATTGCATTGAGATTGCGCCAGCCCACGTCACCGCCCTCCAGTGCATCCGGACCCTGGGAGTAGCTGATCGCCGCGGCCGCAAAGTCCATACCGCCCTGCAGCTGCTGCATGACCTCATCGGCGCGGTCCCGGGCCTGGTTGGCCTCGGTCGGACTCGCCGCTTCGGGCACGTTGATGACAATCTGGGAAAGCAGATACTCCGTCCCGCCCAGTTGATCGGAGGCGAGCAGGATATCGATTTCGGTTTCGGTAATTTCATCCATCGACTGGGCCACGCGCTGGCGCAGTCGGGAACCGAGCATTTCCCGACGCAGATCGTCCCGGAATTCATCGTAGTCGATGCCGTCGGCCTCCAGGGCCATGCGCATCTGGCTCAGGTTCATGTTGTTGTTGGAGGCCACTTCGTGGAGCGCCCGGTCGACGTCCGAATCCGAAACCCGGATGCCTGTCGCTTCGGCGCGCAGAACCTCGAGCCGGTTCATGATCAGCCGCTCGAGCATCTGCTCCTCGACAACGCCGCGCGGCGGCAGCGATTCGCCGCGCGCGCGCACCTGTCGCTCGAGATGGCTGATGGCCTCATCCAGTTCGCTCTTGAGTATGACGTCTTCCTCAACCAGGGCGACGATGCGGTCGATCTCCTGCTCGTTGGCCATTGCGGCCGTGAACAGCAGCAGACTCATGGTCATGACGGACAGCGTCCGCAACGTTGCTTGTTTCATGGTGATCATCTTGTCTCCGAGACTGTATTTCATTTTCATCAGGGTCGATCCCTGAACAATTCGTAAGGCATCCGGCCCAGGCTGGCAAGCCCACGCAACTCCAGCTCGAGAAAAACCGAAGTCTGTCGCTCACCTACACGATCACGCACATAGTCGCGACCGGTCAGCCGCAAGGCCCAGCAGCAGCTTTCGTACTCGATTCCGCCCAGCACCTCGAGCGTATCATTGTCCTCGAACGAATAGAGCACCCGTCCGATCAGGTTCAGGCGCTCATTGACCGGGTAACGAAAGCGCGCATCGGCCTGGTCGACCTGGTCGCGCCGCATGCGGTAACCCAGCGCGGCCTGGCCCACATTGCTGCTACGGTAACTCAGACCGAGTCGGGCGACATCGGTTTCACCGTTTTCCCAGTCCCACTGCAAGCCGGCGGTAACGGCCAGCGCCCGCGACGGTCGCCAGGCGGCTTCCGCCACGGTAGCGGAGGTACTGCGCCGTTCGACCTCGCGCTCGGGCAGCTGCACCTTGCGGTCGCTGAAGTGGATGATCTGGCCCAGACTGCCCTCGATCAGGCTGCGTCCGTCGTCGGCATCGAGCAGGCGCGAGGTCAGCGCCATGGCGATCTGGTTGGCATCGCCCTGCCGGTCGGCCCCGGTAAAGCGGTTGTGGTGAAAGAGCTGGCTGAAGCCGAAGGTCAGATCGCGGGTGTCGAAATCGGGCAGCTCGTCCTGGTCTCGGTGCGGCACGTACAGGTAATAGGCGCGCGGCTCCAGCGTCTGGATGCGCCCGGCCGCAGCCGGGCGCTCGAACAACAGGCCGGCATCGAGACTGGCGATGGGCAGCGTGCGACTGGCGCTGGTCACTTCGGCACCGGATAGCTGGTAGTGGGTCGACCTCACGCCCAGCTCGGGCCTGATGAACCAGCCCGGCGCATCCAGGCTGTAGCGCAGGCTCGGGTGCAGATCCAGGCGCGTTCCGGTCACGCCGGCATCGCGATCGAAATGCACCAGCTCGCTGTCTACGTGCCACGCCACCCCGCCGCCCAGCGCCTGGCCCGCCTCGAACAGGGTCCGGGGCAGGCGGCGATAAGGTTCTTGACCTTCGGCGACATTGGCGTCGAGCACCTGGAAATCGTCGACCATGACATCCAGCGCCCAGTCACGCCCGCCACCGCTGATGCTGGCCACCGAGCGCAGGAACTGGACCGAGGAGTCGATCAGGTCGCTGCCCAGGTCGATAAAGTAGTCGTCGTCGCTGGCGCGCCGGAGATCGGCGCGCGCGCGCCAGCGTAGTGCCGGCCGGGCGCGATAGTCGAACTGGCCGTAGTAGCGCGTCGAACCGGTGCGTCGATCGTCCGGCAAGACCTCCAAGTCGAGCTGCCCACGCTGGCGCTCACCGAGGAAACGGTACTCGGTATCGAGCATCACACCGCGCTTCTCGATCCAGCGCCCGGTGAAAGTGGCATCGCGGTTGGGTGCGATATTCCAGTACCAGGGCACGCTGATATCGAACCCGTCGCCACCGGAGCGGCCGAAACGCGGATAAAGGAATCCGCTCTTGCGCTCATCGGTCAGCGGAAAGGTCATCCACGGCGAATACAGCACCGGCACGCCCTTGAATTCCAGCCGGGCATGGCGCGCCGTCCCGACCCCCCGGTCCAGAGCCAGGTCGACGCGCGCGGCCTTGAGCTGCCAGTCGGGCCGTTCGGGTTCGCAGGTGGTGAAATCAAATTGTTCGAGCCGAGCCAGGCCGGAGGCCATCATGGCCACGGTATCGGCGCCGCCGGAACCGTCATGGCCGACCAGCCGGTAGACCACTTCCTCGAACTGCCCGGTGCCGTCGGCCACATCATAGTGCGCGCGTGCCGCCTCGATCTGGATCAGCGCATCGGTGTAGCGCAGCCACACCGGAATGTCGACCAGGCGCGATTGCGGGTCGTAGAGGAGCTCTTCGGTTTCAAGCAGCTGGTCGAACTGCATCAGCCGCACGTCGCCGGCAAATCGCACCGGCTCACCGGCCGGGGCGCGGTAGTCGTCCGCCATCACCTGGGTTTCGGCCACCGGTTCACGTGGCGTCATGTCGGCGGCCTCGTGTGGCGGGGCACACCACTCCGGCCGCTCGCCCGGCGACAGGGCCAGTGCCGGCGACAGCCACGACAGACAGCAAACCAGGGCGATGGCGCGGAAACGCAACAAACGGACTTCCAACACGAAGACAGCCGGGTATGGTCGCGCAGATGCGTTCAGGGATCAATCCTCCCGCGCCAGAAATCGGGCGCGCCGGTCAGCGGACCAGTCGGCCATTTCGGCGGCATGGTCGTGCAGGCATTCGATATCTCCCTGACACGCCACCTCGAGCAGCTCGGCAAATGCCGCCACACCGGCTTCGTAGGTGGCCACCGAGGCCAGGTGGGCATTGTTGAGATCGCGCTCGAGCCAGCCCCGGTAGGCGTTCGTCTCGTGGTCGCGGGCAAAGTCCCGGATGCGCTCGCGCAATCGCTCGAAGGCTGCCTCTTTTTCGGCGGCCAGCTCCTCTTCGGGCAAGCCCGAGTCGTAAAGATCGATCAGCTCGGTGCGCGAGCTCAGCAGCAGGTCGGTAAAGGCCTGCTGACGCTGCCGGTCGGCCTCCCACTGCGCCAGGCGCTTATCCTCGCCGCGGGCGCGCAACCAGCGCCTGACCCCCTCGCGCTCGACTAGCCGCGCGTAAGCTTCATTGAACGCGGTATCATCACGCACGAAGAGTTTTTCATGAGCCAGTTCGTGGAAGATCAACCCGGCCAGCCAGACATCATCGTAGGCCAGCATTGTGTTGATCACCGGGTCGGCGAACCATCCCAGGGTCGAATACGCCACAGCGGGGAAAACCGCCACGTCGTATCCGCCCTCGGCCAGGCGCGTCGCCCGGCGCTCGGCGGCCGCTTCGCGGAAATAGCCGCGATAAGCCAGGCATCCGACGAACGGGTAGCACCAGGTCTTCGGCTGCATGGAAAAGCGCGGTGTGGCGACCACGTTCCAGAGCGCGGCCTCGCGTTCGAGGTCGGCGTAGTAGGTGTAGGACGAACTGTCGGGCAATGCCAGTTCGGCGATGGCGAACTCGCGCGCCTCGAGCGCCGTGTGCAGGCGGGCACGCAATTCCTCGGACGTGTCGGGATCGGCCAGCAGGCGATCGATCGGCTCGCGCTTGCACAGCATGTCGAGCTGCCCGACCGCCGCCTGCCCGTACCAGCCGACCGTGGCGCAACCACCCAGCCACGACACACACAGCAACAGGAAAGCAGCCTTGAGCAACAACTGGTATCTCGACGAGGAATTCTGGCGCACTTTCGGTCCGCTGATGTTCAATTCCGACACCTTTGCCCGCGGCGAAGAAGAAATCGGGCAACTGCTCGCTCTACTTGAGACCCCGCCCGGCCATGTCCTCGATCTGGGCGCCGGCCCCGGCCGTCACAGCCTGCCTCTGGCGCGTTCAGGGTATCCGGTCACCGCACTCGACACCAGTGCCCATCTGCTCGAGCAGTTGCGCCAGTCCGCCGGCGACCTGCCCATCGAGATCACCCGGACCGACATGCGCGAGTTCGTGCGCGAGCAGGCCTATGACCTGGTGCTGGTCATGTGGACCAGCTTCGGCTATTTCGAGGGCGAAACAGACCACGCCCGCGTGCTCGACAACATCCACGCCAGCCTGAAGCCCGGCGGCAGGCTGGTGCTCGACCTGGTCGGCCTGGAAACCCTGTGCCGGACCATGGAACCGGTGCATCTGACCGAGTACGACGACGACCGCATGCTCGTCGAGCGGCCCACGCTGGTTGACGACATGACCCGCCTGGACAACGAATGGCTGTTGATCGACGGCCAGGCCGTTCACCGCACCCACTTTTCCCACCGCGTCTGGTCGGCCGGCGAGATCCGCGGGCTGCTGAAGCGTCACGACTTCGAGGTCAATGCCATTCACGGCGACTACTCAGGCGGCGACTACGATCTGGAGGCCGAGCGCATGATCGTGATCGCCCAGCGGCCTGAAACCCCATGACAATTCCCATGACAAATCTCATGACCACAAACGGCCATCCCCAATGACCCATCCTCCCAAAACCGAACAGAAGTGGCGCGAGCGGCTGACCGACGAGCAGTACCGCGTGACCCGAGAAGCCGGCACCGAAGCGCCGTTTTCCGGCGAGTACAACGACCACTACGAGCAAGGGGTGTATCACTGCGTGTGCTGCGACCACCCGCTGTTCGATTCCGACTCCAAGTTCCACTCCGGCTGCGGCTGGCCCAGCTTCCACTCCGAGCTCGACGAGGCCGGCATCGAGCAGCGCCTCGACACCTCGCACGGGATGCGCCGCATCGAACTGCTGTGCGCCAACTGCCAGGCCCACCTCGGCCACATCTTCGACGACGGCCCGCCGCCGACCGGCAAGCGCTACTGCATCAACTCGGTGGCGTTGCGGTTCAGGCCTTCGACGGGGAAGTAGCCTTCAGACCGGTCCGGTTTCGATGACGGCTGGTTCGTCGCTTTGTCGTTTTGTCGTTTGGTCGCTTCGACAAAAAGACAAAAGGACAAAACGACCAAACGACAATCCGCCGCTCCCTCACCCCACCAGGATGCCCGCCCAGGCGGCGTTGAGCAGCGAGACGATGGTGCCGCCGAGTACGGCCTTGAGTCCGAGCTGTGCGATCTGTGGTCGGCGAGACGGTGCAATGCCACCGATGCCGCCGATCTGGATGGCGATGGAGGCGAAGTTGGCGAAACCGCACAGGGCGTAGGTGGCGATGAGCACCGAGCGCTCCGACAGGTTGGCCTGCATCTCGGTCAATGCCACGTAAGCGACGAACTCGTTGGCCACCACCTTCTGGCCGATCAGGCTGCCGACAGCCACCGCTTCATCCAGCGGCACGCCGGCCAGCAGTGCCAGCGGCGCGCCGAACCAGCCCAGGATCAGGGCCAGGTCCAGCGGCTGGCCCAGCCAGTCTTCCAGCCCGGTCACCTCGCCGAACCAGCCCAGCGGCCAGTTGATCAGAGCGATCAACGCCAGGAAAGCCAGCAGCATCGCACCGACATTCAACGCCAGCTTGAGCCCCTCGCCGGCCCCAGCGGCAGCCGCTTCGATCAGGTTGGTATGCGGGCGATCGACGGCCACGTGCAAGGCGCCGATGGTCTCGGACTCGCCGGTTTCCGGAATCATCAGCTTGGCCACCACCAGGGTGGCCGGAGCGGCCATGATCGAGGCCGAGATCAGGTGCTTGGCATAGAAGGCCTGCTCAGCGGCGTCTGCACCGCCGAGCAGCATCACGTAGGCGGCCAGTACGCCGCCGGCAATGGTGGCCATGCCGCCGGTCATCAGCGCAAACAGTTCCGAGCGGGTCATTCCCGAAATGAAGGGACGAACCACCAGCGGCGCCTCGGTCTGACCGACGAACACGTTGGCGGCGGTGGCCAGCGATTCCGAACCGGACGCGCGCATCAGTCGCGTCATTGCCCAGGCCATGGCCTCGACGATCTTCTGCATCAGCCCCAGGTGATAGAGACAGGCCATCAGCGAGGCGAAGAAGATGATGGTGGGAAGCACCTGGAAGGCGAACACGAAACCGAAGGCCTCGGTATCGACCAGTGGGCCGAAAACGAACTCCGAACCGGCACTGGTAAAGCCGATCAGGGTGACGAAGGCCTGACCAATACGATCGAAAACGAGTTGCCCGATTGGCACCCACAAAACGAAGACGGCCAGCAGCAGCTGCAGCCCCAGGCCGACCACCACGGTCTGCCAGGCAACCCGGCGCCGATTCTCCGACAACGACCAGGCAAGCAGCAACAACACGGCAATGCCCGCCAGTCCGGCAAGGATATGCATTGAAAAACCAAGATATTCAGTTGGTATTAAGGGCCCTACTTGTATCACATGCGGCACCGACCACAACAAGGTGTTACATAATGGTCGGTCGAACGAGGGTGGCCGTTACCAAAACGCAAAGGGCGACTGGAGAGCCGTCCCCCGGCAATGACATGGCCGAAATTTCCCGCAGAGTTCGTATTAAGCCGGTAACAAGCCATGAACGCGGTCGAGTTGATTGGCAGCGCGGCATCGCAACACCACATCGAAGTATCTGACAGAAGTTTGCAGGAGGATCGACAATGTACTGGAAAACTATCGCAGGAATCTGTGCACTGGGCCTGATGACTGGCTGCCCCAGTGCCGGCACCACCAGCCAGGTACGTGACAGCGGCTCGGGCGCCAGCGTGGCCGAAGCCCAGGCGGCAGAGTACGACGGCCCGCAGGCACGCATTGCCGTGGCACGGTTCGAGAACAAGACGGGCAGCAGCGGCCGCTGGTGGAACCAGTCCGTCGGGGACGGCATGGCCGACATGCTCACCACCGCCCTGTTTCAGTCCGGACGCTTCATCGTGCTCGAACGCGGCGCCATCGATGACGTTCTGGCAGAACAGGACCTAATTGCCAGCGGCCGCGTGCGCGAAGGCGCCACCACTGAAATCAACGAACTCGAAGATGCCGAACTGCTGGTCGTCGCCGCGGTCACCGAGTTCTCGGAAGATTCCGGCGGCACGCGCGGTTCGGTCGGCGGCGGCCGCCTGGGCCGGGTGATCGGCGGCATCGCCGGCGGCAGCAGCTCGGCCCACATGGCCATCGACCTTCGCATCATCGACACCAGCACCGGCCGCATCCTGGCCGCGACCAGTGTCGAGGGCGAAGCGCGCGATTTCGATATCGGCGGCGCCCTGGCCGGCTACACCAGCCGCCACTCCCTGGGCGGCGCACTGTCGACCTGGGAGAACACGCCGCGCGAAAAAGCCTTGCGCCAGGTGATCGGCGAGGCCGTCCAAGAGGTCGTTCGCCGCACGCCGCAGCAATACTATCGTCACGGCGGCACCCAGACCGCGGCAGCCCACGGTGGCGGCGAAGCCACGCAGACCGCGGCCGCCAATGGCGGCGGCAGCGGCGAGCGCGTGGTCATTACCGCCGGTTCGCTGAATGTACGTTCCGGACCGTCCTCGGAAGGCTCGGTGCAGTTCAGCCTCAGCTCCGGCGCCATGGTCGACGTACTGGCTCGCGCCGGTGACTGGATCCAGATCGAGGATGACCAGGGCCGTACCGGCTGGGTCGCGGCAGAGCACACGCTGACGGTTCAGTAACCGGACAGATCCAGCTGTCTCATTCGCAAAATGAAAAAGCCCCGCTTCGGCGGGGCTTTTTCATGACCAGACGACTTCAGTTGAACTGATCGCGAAGTCCCGGCAGCCAGGGTTGCACCGACCGGCGTGCCCGTTCGGTGGCATTGAGTGCGGTGTACTCGATCTGCTCGAGCGGCGAAGCGCCGATCTCGCGCCCCAGGTGAAGGTCAAAGGTTCGGGCCTCGAGCTGAACGATCCAGGCAGTCTCATAACGGTTGTAGTACTGCAGCTCGCGTGAACCGGCCGGCAAGGCCCGGGCCACCACCAGGTAGCGCACACCGGCCTCGGCAGCCGGGCCGGCCAATCCGGCCAGATCGATCTCCTCGCCGTCGACGTAGTGCTGGAAATTGCCGATGAAGCGCTTGTCGACCAGCGGCGGCCGGGCACTGCGCAAGGCCTGCTCGATCTCGTGGGTCATCGGATCGGCGATGACCGGGTCGCCGACACCGACCACGGTGACACCCGTCGGAGGTTCCGGCTCGGCAGCAGGCGCGGCGGAGGCAACTTCGATGCCGTCGTCCGGCGACAGCTCGTCCGATTCCGACTGCGGCAAGGCCTTATCATCGACCGAACCGGCAACGACTTCCGAGGCTTCCGTATCGCCAGGCATCTCTTCCGACGCCGGCTCGCGCGCGGCCATCGAAGCTTGATCACCGCCATCGATCACTGCGCCCCCGATGTCTTGCCCGGGGTCCGCCTCCGGCTCCTCGACCAGCTGCGCCTGCCCGGCCAGCGCGCTGTCCGCTTCCCCGGCCACGCCGGTCAGTTCATCCGGCTCATCGTCGGCGGCGCTGCCGGATCCATCCATGACCGCCTCGGCCGATTCCGATGCAGGCTCGGCCGCGGCAGGCTCGATTTCGGTTTGGGCAACGGTTTCATCACCATCGGAAAACAGGCCGGCGAAGCGTTGCCAGTGGCTGTCGTCCATGCGTGCCACGCCCAGCGCGATCATCACCGCCGAGGCGCCCAGAACACCGAGCAGGGCGAACCGCCGGGCGTGACCGCCCCCGCGATCACGTTCGACCGGCACGGTCGATGGCGACTGACCGTGGTCGGCCGGAAGGTCTTCGGTGGGCGAGCCGGCCGCCAATTCCTTCGTCCCTGCCGTCGTGCTGGTTTCGTCTGACGGCCCGAGAGCGGTCGTGGCCGCCGTTTCGGCCCGGCCGGAACCGGAGTCGACGCGTTCGATCGGTCCGGTTTGACCGGTCTTGAGCGGTGCCATGTCGTCGAGCAGTTGGCGACAATCGGCATAACGTTGCTCGGGCTTGACCGCCAGCA
Organism: Wenzhouxiangella sp.; assembly: GCA_007135935.1. GTDB lineage: Bacteria > Pseudomonadota > Gammaproteobacteria > Xanthomonadales > Wenzhouxiangellaceae > Wenzhouxiangella. Next base: position 3,389 of record SLIA01000066.1, on the reverse strand, counting down.
GACGCCCGATGATGGCCACCACGCGCGGGTCGACCCTGCCCTCCAGCGCCGAAAGATCCGGAAACCCGGGCTGCATGTAGGTCGCCAGCATGGTCTTGAGGCCGGCATCGGCCACCAGGCGCCGGCCAGTGAGCATCTCGTAATAGACCAGCCCCAGTGAAAACAAGTCACCCCGGCAGTCGGGCTGGCCGCCGGTCAGTGCCTCCGGCGGCAGGTATCCGGGCGTGCCCATCACGGTGGTGGTGCGATCACCGCTGTCGGAATCGGCCGCCACGCAGGCAATACCGAAATCGGTCAATACCGCACGGCCGCGCCGGTCGAGCATGATATTGCCCGGCTTGACGTCGCGGTGGACGATGTTTTCCTCCGCCGCAGCCGCCAGTGCCTCGGCCGACTGCTCGGTCACGCGCCGCGCCATCTCCGGCGAGCACTGCCCTTCGCGGGCGATAAAGTCGGCCAGCGACTCACCGTCGACGTACTCCATCACGAAGTAGGGATTGCCCTCGTGCTCGTCGGCCACGAAGATCTGGGCAATGTTGGGATGGTTGAGCGCGGCGACGTTGCGCGCCTCGCGCAAAAAGCGGGCAACCACGATCTCGTCGCTGCTGAGCTCGTCGCTCAGGCACTTGATGGCAATGAAACGCTCGAGTTTGGGGTCGAGCGCCTTGTAGACCACGCCCATGCCGCCGCGGCCCAACTCGCTGATGATGTGGTATCGGCCGAGTGTCCGGGCCATGTACTTTCCTCCTTGCCCCCCGATTCCGTTCATGCACTCATGACCGGTCCGAGAAGGCTCGAGAACCGTGTCGAAGCACCCAATATAGCCCACTAGTGGGCCATGCGGCTAATTAGGGAACGCTCAGCCGTCGCACAAGCGTTGTGGCCAAGGCGCGCGAGCGCTGGCAATGGCAGCTTTGCGGCTTCGCCTGCACTGCCCGCGGCGCGTGTACGCCGGCCCTTCGGGAGCCACTGTGCTGGCGCGACGATTGACCGCCCGGCCCTGGCCCCTTAGAGTGCCCAGCAGCCGCCGGAGCGCTTCTTTCCTCTGCCGACGCCGGACCGACCATGAATCTTGCACTGACACAGCGGCTCGTCCCGACGGAGTCGCCACAACGATGACCCGCCGCGATACCCGCCCGGCGGCCGGCCGGCCCGCGCTCAGGCTGCGCGCGCTCAGCCCGGCCCCTCTGGATTCGGAATGCAGCATCCCGGCCGAGGGCCTGGTGGTCGGTCGCGACCCCGACCAGGCCGACGTGGTGCTGTACTCGGCACGCATCTCCCGAAAGCACTGCCGCATCCAGCCTGCCGGCAAGGGCTGGCAGATCGAAGACCTGGGTTCGACCAACGGCGTGTACGTCAACGGCGAGCGCATCGAGCAGGAGCGGATGCTGGCAATCGGTGACGTGATCGGGCTGGGACGGGCCGATCCGCCCGACTTCGAACTGATCACCTCCCGCGGCAACATGCGCAGCCTGACCCTCCCGCAGGCCGAACGCTGGACCATCGGCCGTGCCCTGGACTGCGATATCGCCCTGCCGGCCGACCCGACTGTCAGCCAGCATCACGCCGAGCTGTCATGCAGGGACGGCCAACTGGTCGTGCGCGATCTGGGCAGTCTCAACGGCATACGCATCGACTCGCGCAGCTGCGCCCGCAAGTCGCCGCATGCGCTCGAAGGCGAGGAGTGGCTGGAGCTGGGCAACAGTCGTCTGGCCGTGCTGCGCCTGGACAATGGCGGCCTGCTCGTGACCATTGCCGGCCGCTCGCCCGGACTGCGGCTGGAAACGCGCGGACTGGTCGACTCCCGCGCCGGAGTCGATGGCCTCGAACTGGCCGTCGAGCCCGGAAAGCTGACCGGCCTTCAGATGCGCGACCGGCGCCAGGCATCGGCACTGCTGGAGTTGCTGGCCGGGCGCCGGCAACCCGAAAGTGGCCAGGTGCTCTACGACGACAGACCGGTCGAAGCCGCGTTGCACCAGGGGCGCCATCGCATCGGCCATGTCGATCTGCTCTCGCCGCTCGATGCCGGACTGACCGTCTGGCAACACCTCCATTACACCGCCGAGTTGCGCCTGCCCAGCGACCTGACGGCGCAACGGCGCCATTCCCTGCTGGGCACGACCCTGGCCCAGCTGGCGCTGGGACGGCTGCGCAACGTCAGGATCGGGCGCCTGGATGTCGCCCACCGGCGCCTGGTGGCGATTGCCGCCGAGCTGGTCACGCGGCCGGCCCTGCTGTGCCTGGATCGGCCGCTCGATGGCCTCGACGAGGAGCAATCGCACAACCTGCTCAGGCGTCTGAAACAACTGGCGCGCACCGGCACCACGGTAGTCGTGACCGGCGTCGAACAGACCGGCGACAAGCGGCTTGACCACCTCATCGACATCGACCAGCAAGCCTCGGCCGACCGCACGACAGGCAAAGCTGCACCGACCGAACCCCGAAAGGCGCCACCGCGCATCCGCGCCCGGCTCAGCCCCCACCGCATTCGCACGCTGTTCAAGCGGCAGTGTCGCCTGCGCCTGTTCGATCCGGGCATGCTGACCCTGTATCTGCTGTTGCCCGTGTTGCTGACCCTGGCGGCCAGCACCCTGGCCGGACCCTACCAGCCGCTGGAGACGGTCATGATGATGGTGGCCATGGCCACGGCCATCTTTACTGCCGCGCCGGAAATCGGCGCCGACCGCTGGCGACTGCGCCATGAAGTGCTGGCCGGTGTATTGCCTGGCGAAGACTTGCTCGCGCGCCTGGCATTGCTTTGGCTGGTCGCAGCCGGTCAGGTCCTGCTGGTCGGCGGGGCCATGGCCTGGTTGAGCGGCATGACGGCTGCTGACGGCGCGGCCATGGTCGGCATCATGGCGCTGGTATCGTTTGCCGCTGCGGCACTGGGCCTGATGCTCGGCACCATCGACCCGACACGTGCCCGGCTGGTCATGCCGCTGGCCGCGTCACTGGTGGTGCTGCAATGGATCGTGGCGACGGGAACGCCACCGACAGGCGGCGAGCTCGGTGGCTGGCTGTTCGGGCGCATTCGCGAACTGCTGCCGGCCTGGTGGGGCATGGAGCTGTTTGCTGCTCATCAAGCCGGCCTGGAACAGGAAACTCATCGCGCCATCCGCGCCGCCGCCTTCCTGGTCGGCCAGGTCATCACCTGGCTGGTGATTGCACGCGGCCTGCTCGGCCGACGGCTCAGGCAGCCGGTCAGGTAGTGGGCCATGCGGTCAATCAGACATAGACACTGACCTCGCGGGTGGCGCGGAAAGTGATCTCGGGGTGACGCTCCTCGGCCAGTTGCAGGTTGACCCGGGTCGGCGCCAGGTAGACCAGTTGTCCGCCGCCGTCCTCGGCCAGGTACTGCTCGTTCTTGTTGCGAAACTTCTCCAGCGCGC
>SLIA01000304.1 GCA_007135935.1 Wenzhouxiangella sp. | reverse complement strand
CATACAAAAACATAAGGCTTCTCAGGAAAATTACTTAAAGAGGTTAACAGCAAACCTCGATAAAAAATACAAACCTGTAGCAACACAGCGTGTGCAAGAAGATACCTCGAAATTAAGGAGCGCCACACTTGCACAAATTAAAAATGTCTTGTTCATACAATGGATTGATGAAGCTATAAAAAATAATAAAGCAATTAAAGATGCCGGTTCTAGGATAACGACCGGAGAAAAGCATTCATCAGCTAGAAACAAGAAGAGCGATACAGATTTAAAAAATATTGAGAACTATAATATCTTAATAAAAGCATATTTAAAAGTTGTGCAGGATACACAGTATTGTGAACCACCAATAAAAGCTTTGCATGAATATTCCGGATTATCCAAGGCAGAAATTAAAAGGCGATTGGGTGACATACTATTTTTAGGAATTTTGCAAAAAGAGTTAGAGAAGAAAATCAACTATGCAAAGAAAAAGGAAACACGTGAAGTATGGATACACGCTGAAAGAATAATAACCGAGTTAATGCATCGAATTGAAATCCTATATACAGACGAAAGAGAGCAATCAATGACCGATGCCCGTAGAGCAATTATTGAGAAAAAACGTATGGACTCAGAAGAAGATGATGATAGAATTTGGTAATACAACAGTCATTGTACCCGTATAGTAGCCCACCCAAGCATTCTTTATGTTTATCACATATCTTTCATCGTTCCGTAGAAATTCCTGAAAATCACCTTTTCTAATATTAATTCCACGCTTAGAGGTAATTCTCACTAAAATTTAGAGTAATATCATTTCAAATTGGCTATCCAGGCCATTTTTTCCCCGTATTCACCTCGAATAATATCAATTAATTGAAATACTGCCTGTTTATAGTTCAACCCTATAAGTATCCATTTGGAGCGAAACCTGGAGGAGTTTGGGAGCAGTTTCCGAGGAGTTTTGGAATGTGATTTTGTAAGAAACGGCGAATATGAGCTGTATTTGCAAAATTTTACCTTCTTTATGGGGGAAATTTGGTATGTACATCATTTTTAGGGGGGTACCCAACAACAACTATAGAAAAGGAGGTGAGTAGTATGAAAAACACCAGAGATCTCAGAGGTGAAGTGAGTATCTCTGTCGAAGGGATGGATAAGACACCTATTTTTTAAAAAATAATATGGATAAAAAAATATGACGAATTTAAATAAAAGAACCAAATATAAAAATCTCATCAGCAAAGCAACAAGGACCACTGGTCAGGATGCAATTAAGCTAATAGACCAGGCTATCAATATAAACCCGAACTGGCCAGAAGCCTATAATATTCGACATTGGATTAATTTCGAGATAGGCAATACAGATCAGTCTCTTATTGATCATGATAAATTTATGGACATGGATGGAGTCATGATCCATAAAGATGCTTTGTATGGTGATTATAAGTACCGAAACCAGGACATACAGGAGAAGATCAAAAACTATAATGAAGAAATAGCGAATAACCCTGGTAATGCTCATTTATATTATGAGCGTGGTCGTGCTTATATGGCGGGTGGCGATTATAACGCTGCAATGCATGATATATTGTCATGTATCAATATCGAACCTGATCATGCACTGGCATATTGCCGGAGGGGAGAGATAAAACTGACGCTGGGCGATAATAGCGGAGCTGAGGTGGATTTCAAAGAATCAATTTCATTGTGCCCCTCAAACCCGCATCCATATTATCACTTGGCGCATTATTATCTTTCAGTTAACAATGAAAAAGCCGCTATAAAACTCTTTCTTGACATATTAAAGCTGAATCCTCAGAACTGGAATGTGCTGGGATGTTTAGGTTCTGTGTATATGCAAAAAGAGGATTACAAGACGGCGGCTCAATATTACACCGATGTAATAAAAATAAACCCGGTTCTTATCGAGGCGTATGAAAACAGAGCTTGCTGTTATGAGAAGCTTGGGGAAAACGAGTTAGCAGAGAAAGACAACGAGATGGTTGAATTGCTCCGGGAAGAAGAAAGAAATATCAAAAACAACCACATATCTAAGAAAGGAGCATCATAATGAAAAACAATCAATTAATTCACGATAATATGTTAGAGCAGTATAATTTAACAATACAATCTGCATTTATATCGCTCTATTTTGATCGTAGTGGTAATCCGAGACCGTTTTACACTTGTATGTCTGTTGACGATTACTTGAAGTGGGTAATTGATAATGTAAGCTTGAAGAATCCAGCGGTGGATCAGTTATATAAAAGGAAACTTCACAGTGATGCATTGAATCTTTTAAAGCATGATCGAGATAATGATCATCATCTGTTTGATCAAGCAGAATTTGCATTGTTAAATTACCTGAAAAACTCGGACTCTTCAGCATCCAAAATGATACAGGAGGTTGAGCGCGAACAAAACGGGTCCATTATTCTATTTAAGGATAAATCGATTACGAACCTGACAAAGAATAAGGAAAGAATCAAATATATATCGTCTTTTTACTATAATCACTATGAGTTATTGTTTGAGACGATTAGACAGCGAAAAGCGCTAAGGAAAAAATATAGGAAAAATGGTGGTTATTTAATGACAGATATAATCATTACCGGACGACAAAGACCATTGATAGCTATACCGTAATCAATGCAATGGGAAAAGCAACGGCGCACTGGCCAATGGTTGTTACCGGTGCGCCGGTAAATAAAAAACAATTGAAAGGATTAAACAATGAAGAAAAGAAGTAAAAAAATAAAAAGTAAACGAAATATAGGTCCATTATCATATCTTGAGATGGGCGGCGTAAAATTCAATGAGGGTGATTATGTAGGAGCCATTCAATCTTACAATAAAGCGTTGGAGGAAAAACCGTCTGGCGCTGCGGTGCATATACTGCTTGCACAAGCGTTTATTGAACTAGGTCATTGGGAACGGGCATTACGGGAGTATGATAGGGCTATCGACTATGAACCGGATTATTACAATAATTACATTGAACGAGCATGGGCAAAATATATTCTCATGGATTATCCGGGTGCGATAGAGGATTGCAATCAAGCGATTGATTTGCAACCCGATTTCACATTAAGTTATAAAGTTCGGGGTATAGTTTTCTTCGTTGGTATCATGGATTATAAAAAGGCGGTTGATGATTTCAATGTGTACCTAAAACATGAGGATAAAGATTCATTAATATTGGCCTATAGGGCAGAGGCGAAGATATGTAAAGGCGATTTCACCGGAGGGAAAAGGGATGCATTGAGAGCGATAAAGCTGAATTCGGATATGTGGGAAGGATATTACTCATTGGGGGCATACTATTACTATCGGAAAAATTATGCAAAAGCGTTGGAATATTTAAGAAAAGCATTAAAAATCAATCCGGATATTGAAGCAGTGTGGGGGAATTGTGATAGAATATTAGCTATCATGATGAGAGATGTACCGTTGGAAGAACAGCGGAATTAAATGAGCTCCCAGACACTTGCCGATTTGGAATGCCTGTGTTCAGTCATTTTTTAGAGATATTAAATTTGTAATAAGATACTAATGGATGTTCGGAACAACAAGATTCAACGAGATTCTCAGAAGTGACGTGAGAGTCTAATTGGTGGGAAGAAATTAAATATGTAATAAAAATACATAAGGATTTATCATGAAAAAGAAGATCGAAAACGTTTATGTTTACCTGAAAAATTTATCAGATGGGAAAATCAACAAAATTGATGGGAATGAATTTGTACAATGGTTCTGTTTTTACGGGCTGAGGGGCATAACGATGGCAATTTATCCAAGTTCTATTCAGGATAGACCTGGGAGATCGAGAAAAAAGAGGATCCTTGTTATTAATCGTACATTATCAGGGCATCTATTAGGTGATATACTCAACGATGGTGAGAATAGGATCATTAAAATCAAATATAAAATTAGAGGCCAACGGAAATTAGTCGAGGCAAAACCGGGGCGCGTGTTGTTGGCTTCAAATGATAAAATGGATGATATAATTCAATCGTATCATTATTTAGGATATAGTGATCCTTTTATAGTACGGTCAGTTAAATAAAACAAATCTAAAGCACAAAAAGGGAAATAACATTATGAGTAAGCAAGAAGTATATAATGCTTTTAAAAATCACATCAACAATGCACGAGAAGAAATGGAACGGTTAGTAGAATCTGCTGAAAATACATATTCAGATGATGAAGTTAACCACATCATTGATTTATTGCACACTATGAATATAGATCTGGACCATTTCCGGTGGGATATCCATGAGCAAATAGTGTCAGTAATGGGTTTACTCGATTGGTGTATCTGTGATGATTGTCGAGAAAAGATGAATAGAGAGAATGGCGATAAATAGCAAATTGCATTCAACTCGGGTGCCTGTCGAGATTAGAGATAGGCACCTGATTTTTTCAATAACTAAAATAGGAGTAAGCTTATGAAAAGAAAAGTAGTGAAGGTAATTCGGAAACATACTGAATGGAGTTCAGCATAGAATGGCTGAATTACCTGTATTGATTTCGCAGGATGAAATCAAGGAGATAATTCGCGGTGTGATTCGGGAAGAATTACAAGAAGCATTACCCGAAATCGTGCAAGAGGCTACCGCGAAACCAATCTTGACAATTGAAGAGGTGTCAAGGT
>SLIA01000268.1 GCA_007135935.1 Wenzhouxiangella sp. | reverse complement strand
GTGTTGCCGCGCTCGATACTGTTCCGCACCACATCTCGGGCATACTCCAGATCTTCAGCGAGTTCCCGTGCTTCGTCGCAGTCCGGTAGCGCGTTGATCCCGTCGATGATCGTTTGCAGTTCGACGCCAGCTTGCAAACAGGCAATTTCCAGTTCCTGCATGGTCCGGCGTTCGATGTATTCGGCGTGATCATTCATCGTGCCGCCTCCATGTTGACCACTTCCGCGCCCTGTTCTTGATAGCCCAGGAATTTTGACCATTCGCGCATCAGGCGGCGGCGCTTGGCAACGAGGTCGGAGCGCTTGTATGCCCGGTAAACCTCGTCACCAACCGAATGTGCCAGCGCTATTTCGCTAATGAAATCCTGCGTGTCGGTTTCCTCTGTCGCCCAATCCTTGAACACGCTACGAAAGCCGTGAACGGTTGTCCGGTCATTCCAGTTCATGCGCTTGATTACGGCCAGCAGAGACATGTCGGAAAGTTTGCCTCCACGCGGGGCGGGGAAGATCAGTTCAGAATCACGCGCCATTCCCTTGAGCACGGCCAGCGCGGCGTCGGATAGCGGCACCGTGTGATCCTTGTCCATCTTCATGCGCTCCGCCGGTATCGTCCAGCGCTTGCGCTTTAGGTCGATTTCGTCCCATGTTGCGCCTCGGACCTCGCCAGATCGTGCGGCCGTCAAAATGGCGAACTCCAGGGCGCGGGCGGCGTTTCCCTTCCTCTGGCGCAGTAGCTCCATGAATTCAGGTGCATCATCGTGGGGCAGGGCACGAAAGTGCTGTACTCGATGAACCTCTGACGTATCCGGCAGAATGTCGTCGAGGTTGTCTTTCCACTTCGCTGGGTTATCGCCGCTCCGATATTCCTTGCCCGTGGCGAATCCTAGAATCCGCTCGATACGCTGACGAAGTTTCCGGCCCATGACCGGCTTGGTCGTCCAGATCGGCAGTAGTACGCGCTCCACGTCCGTCTTGGTGATTTCGGAAACAACCGACGAACCGATAACCGGCAGGGCATACCGCTTGATTGAGTTGATCCAGTGCTGGCGGGTCTTCTTTGTGACGCCTACCAGTTTCGCGTCGCGATATTCCTCCCACACTTCGGCGAAGGTCTTTAGGCGCGCTTGCTCGGCCTTCAGTGCGGCTTGTGCCTTGCGGCGTTCTTCTACCGGGTCGATACCTTCGCGGATCATCGCTTTTGCGTTACGCGCCCTCTCACGCGCTTGGGCCAGCGTTGTGTCAGGGTAGCCACCTAAACCGATATCACGGCGGCGGCTGCCGACCATCGCGCGAAGTATCCATGACCGTGCGCCGGTCTTTGTGACGCGCAGCAGCAGCCCAGAGACTCCGCCAACTGCGTGATACCCCGGCTTCGTCAACCGCCTCACCTCTAGCGCTTCCAGTTCTCGAACTATCCTTGGCATGGCTGCCCCTCATCTGTACCAACAAAAATAATGTGATTGGATGTTACAGGATAGGACGGGCTGACACAAGCCAATTGGCTGTAAGGTGCGTATTTACTGGGCATGCTGGTGATTTTGCAATCGGGTGATACGGGGTGAGTCGGGGCGGACGATCCCCGTGGGGACGCCAAATAAAAAAGGCCCGCTCGCAAGAGCGGGCCTTTTTATTTGCCTTCCCCACAAGCTTCGAACCCAGTTATCCGAAGTCTGTTGCCATCGAGCGGTGCCTTTGCCTATTCGAAGCCATAATCCTTGCGGCCGCCCGCTTTCGGGTTCGAACCGAGGGCCGCAGAGCGGCCCGAGCTCGCTGAAACGCACAGCGTTTCAGCAATCCCCGTGACGGTCGCGTGCCGCTCGATGCGGCAGGCGGCCGTGGCCACAATGCCCCCTCTTGACCAGGATTCCCCCGCCGCGCCAGCGGCCGTAGTTCGCTGACGCGAAGCGTCAAGACACCCCCAGCATCACTAGCAGCCACAGCAGTGCCCCAACCAGCAGGATCACCAGCCCCGCCATGGGCAGATCCTTCAGGTGGCGATCCAGAACGTCCGAGTGAATCAGTAGCCGACGAACCACCCGCCGTCCGGGTTCAGTGCCTGGTAACGAGGGCAGTGGTTTTCGCAGGCGATTGAGCAGGGTCTCGAACAGCACCACAGCATCCCCTTCGGGAATACGAGGGTGAATCCGCATCCAGCGAGCGTGAGCGGCAATCAGCCCAGCCACCAGCAACAAGGGCCAGATGGCGTCCCAGGTGGTCGACAGGGTCGGCGCGATCGCCAGCCCGCTCAGGAGGGCCCATGTCCAGGGCACCAGCACGGCCAGAATGACCAGGATGGGCCAGGCAGGGTGCAGGGGGGCGGTGGGCCTGTCGGCGTCTCGTGCGAGGCTCCAGGCCTTCCACATCAGCATGGCGGTCATCGCCGAGGTCAATGTCAGCAGGGGGTAGGCCACCGATGGGTCGTCAATGCCGCTCACACCTTGTTTGAGCCAGTGCTTGGCCAGGAATCCGGTGGTCATCGGGGCCGCGGCCAGGGCCAGTGCCGGCAGGGCGAACAGCAGCAGGCGGAAGCGGCTGGCGCCCGGTGCATTGCCGCAGGCGAGAAAGAGGGCGGCCTTGTTGAAGCCATGGTGCACGACCAGCAGCCCGATCATGGAGAGCAGCCCGAACTCCGGATCGAACTCAAGAAACAACAGCGAGAAGGCGGTCAGGACCAGGCCCATCTGGCTGATCGTCGAGTAGGCCAGCACGGTCTTCAGGCGCCGCTGCCCCAGGCCCAGTAGTACGCCGGCAAAGGCCGTGAACAGGCCCAGGTGGAGCAGGACCTGACCGGCGCTTTCGGCTTCCAGGCCGGTCTGCGGCACCAGCCTGAGCCAGCCCAGCAGCCCGGCCTTGACGATCACCCCGGAGAGAATGGCACTGGCCGCCACGGGGGCGGCCGGGTGGGCCAGCGGCAGCCACATGTGCAGGGGGATGATGCCGAGCTTGATGCCGAAGCCGGCCAGCAGCAGCCAGCGGGCGATGACGTGGTGTTGTTCGGCGTCTCTTTCGGTCAGCAGGCCCAGCTCGAAGTTGCCGTAATGACCGGCCAGCACCAGCACCGCGGCCAGGATCGCGGCTTCGCCCAGCAGGGCCATGACCAGGTAGATGCGACCAGCGCGCCAGGCCTCGTCATTGCGGGCCTGTACGATCATCAGCCAGGCCGACAGACTTAAGACCACGTAGCCCAGGTAGAAGCCGACCAGGTCGGCGGAGAAGGTGGCCAGCGTCATGCCGCTCAGGCACAGCAGCCAGCCGATCCAGAAGGCTCGCTGGCGATGATCGATGTCGCGCATCGCCTGCCATCCGGCCAGGCTCCAGACCAGGCCGAGCAAGACCACGAAAGCGGCGGTGACCTCGTCGACTCGCAGGCTGAAACCGAACAGCAGCCAGTCGGGTTCGTAGCGGCCGCCGGCAAGCAGCGGCCAGGCCAGCAACAGCGGAAGTAGTGGCACCAGTCGCCAGGCCGTTCGGGCGAGTGCGCCGCCAGCGGCACTCATCACCGCGGCGATCAACGGCAGAAGGATGGTGATCAGCATGCTCACGGGAAATACTCCGTGGCGATTCCCATCACCCAGCTCAGCGGGCTCAGGGGGTGGGCGGCAAACACGCCGATCAGAACCGACAGCATCGCGGTAATCACGGCGGGTACGACCAGCCCGCCGGTTTCCAGCCGGCTCAGCGTGACCGGCTTGGGCCATTGCTCCGGCTCGGCGTGCATCCACATGCGCTTGATCAGCGGCAGGAAATAGGCGGCGTTGAGCAGGGTGGATGCGATCAGCACCGGTATGACCCACCAGGCGCCGACGGCGATCGCGCCGGCGCCCAGGTAATACTTGCTGACAAACCCGGCCATCGGCGGCAGGCCGATCATGCCCAGTCCGGCAATGGTGAAACTCAGAGCCGTCCACGGCATGCGCCGACCCAGGCCGTCGAGCTGGCCGATGTGCTTGACCCCGAGCACGGTGGCGAAAATGCCGGCACAGAAGAACAGCGTGATTTTCATCAGGCCCTGGTGGACCAGATGGACCATGCCCCCGGTCGTGGCCATCATCCCGCCCACGGCCACGCCCAGCGCGATGTAGGACACCTGGCTGACGGTGGAAAAGGCGAGGCGTCGCTTGATGTCGGTCTGGCGCAAGGCCATGACGGAGCCGTAGATGATGGTGAATGCCGCGGCGACGGCCAGCAGGTTGCCCATCCCCAGATCGGCGACCAGTTCCGGACCGTAGACGTCTTCGACCAGTCGGACCAGGCCGAAGGCACCGGCCTTGACCACGGCGACGGCATGCAGCAGCGCGCTGACCGGAGCCGGGGCCACCATGGCTTTGGGCAGCCAGGAGTGCATGGGGAACAGGGCGGCTTTCACGCCCATGCCGATGACGAGAAACACGAAAATGATGCGCAGTTCGGTGTAATCATCGACGCCGATTGCTTCCAGGGTGCCGCCGGCGATGAAGTCGCGGCTGCCGGCCAGACCGTACAGCCAGATCAGGCCGACGAGAAACACCGCGCTGCCGGCCAGGGTGTAGCGCAGATAGGTGCGCGCCCCCAGGATGGCGGCGCGTGTTCCCGAATGGGCCACCAGCGGCCAGGTCGCCAGAGTCAGTAACTCGTAGAAGATGAAGAAGGTGAACAGGTTGCCGGCCATGGCAATGCCCATGGTCGAGGCCACGCAGATACTGAAGAAGCCGAAGAATCGCGCACGGTTTTCGTCGCGTTCCAGGTAGGCGATGGCATACACGGTGGTGATCAGCCACAGCACCGCCGACAGGGTCGTGAACAGCAGGCTGAGCGCATCGGCCCTCAGAACCAGGTCGAGTCCGGGCAGCAAGGCCAGGCGAAACTCGGGTGCCCGGTCGACCACGATCAGCATGAACAGGAATGCCACCAGCACGAGCTTGACCAGGGCGGCGCCCAGGTTGAGCAGGGTGCGTGCCAGCTGGCGCTGTTCGCCGAGCAGGAAGATGGCGATGCCGGCGACAAGCGAGACGAGCACCATGGCCAGCGGCAGCCAGTCCATCATGGCCAGATGCCTCCGGGCGGCAGGCTGCCGTCAATCAGGCTCAGTAGCGGCGCGGAGGTAAAGCCGGCGGCGATGGCGAGCAATGCGAGAATCAGCGCCGCGTTGGTGGCACTGCGCGGCGGAGTTTGCCAGCGCGTGGACGCATGGCGCCGCCCGGGATGGAAACAGGTCAGGGCAATGACGCGAAACAGGTAGGCGGCCGACAGCAGACTGCCTACCGACACCAGGACCAGCCAGCCCCAGGCTTCTTGCCTCCAGGCTGCTTCCAGCAGCATCCATTTGGCGAGAAAACCACCGCTGGGCGGCAGGCCCATGATGCTGACGGCCGCCAGGGTGAAGGCGAACAGATCCACCGGGAGTTTGCGATCCAGGTCGGTCAGTGCGATGAGGCGGTCGGTGCCCAGGCTCTTGAGAATATTGGCCGCGGCGAGGAACATCGCCGCCTTGGCCAGGCCATGGGCAAGCAGCTGGTAACTGGCCGCGCGGTAGGCCTCGATACTGGCCAGCGGAAACAGCAGCATGACGTAGCCGAGCTGGGCGACGGTTGAGTAGGCGATCACCATTTTCAGGCGTGGCTGGATCAGGGCGGCGATCGACCCGTAAAGAATGGCGCCGGCACCGAGCAGCCCCAGTGCGGTGGCGGCGGCCGGCAACTCCCAGTCGCCGGCCATCCACAACCAGATGCGGATCAGCATGTAGAGCGAGACCTTGACCACCAGTCCCGACAGGATGGCGCTGACCGGCCCCGGGGCATTGCCATGGGCAGCCGGCAGCCACACATGCATCGGGAAAATGGCCGACTTGACCAGCAGGCCGGTGGTCATCAGCACCAGGGCGGTGGCAGCCATGCGGCCGGGCTGCAGTCGCTCCCCGACCAGGTCGATGTCCAGCGCGCCGGTCTGGCCATAGATCAGGCCGACGGCCAGCAGGTAGAGCAGCGAAGCCAGCAAGCCGAGCAATAGGTAGCGCATGGCCGCTTTCAGTGCCAGCGCCTTGCCGCCGATTCCGATCATGGCCACGCCGGCCAGGGTGATCATTTCGAGGGTGACGTAGAGGTTGAACAGGTCGGCCGACAGGAACAGGGCGTTGATGCCGGCCAGCAGCATCATCCACAGCGGCCAGAACTCCCGCCCGGATGCCTGGCCCGGAGGAAAGCTGGTCAGGGCATGAATGCTGACCGGCACGGCGACAATGGCGGTCAGCCACAGCATGATCAGGGCCAGACCGTCCAGGCGCCAGACGATGCCCAGCGGCGGGGCGAACTCGGCCAGCACGAGGGTGATATCGCCATTCGTCCAGACCGCCTCGGTCAGCGGCAGCAGGCACAGCGGCAGTGCCAGCACGGCCGCCAGGCAAAGCGGCCCGCGGGCGCGGTCTGGCAGCAACAGGACCACCAGCGTAACGCCCAGCGGGATGAACACCAGTCCGGTCAGTGCCTCAGCGATCATCGTCATCGCTCTCGCTGATGCTGGGCCGCCCGGTTGCGCGATAAATGCTGATCATCAGCGCCAGGGCAAAGGCGGTGGCGGCCACGGCGATGACGATGCCGGTGAGAATCAGGGCCTGGGCGACCGGGTCCGGGCTGGTTCCGCCATCGCCGGAGACCACCAGCATGATGATGAATACCGAGCTGCTCATCACATTGAGCGCGAGCAGCTTGCGCAACAGGTGCTCGGCGATCAGCAGCCCCCACACCCCGATACCGAAGACCAGGGAGGCGGCCAGTACGAACATCACCTCCGTCATCCGCGCCTCCCGACCAGTGCCGGTGCGCCGGCAAACAGCAGGGCCAGGGTCAGCCCGATCGACACCATCATGGCCGTTTCAATGAGATAGACCGCCCAGGTGCCCGGCAGCACCAGCAATGTTTCGCCTAACGCCATGATGCCGACCCCGATCGCGACAAAGGCAATCAGCCCGACGGTCACGCCCAGTTGCATGACGATGCCGGGGCGCTCGCCTGGTTTGAGGCGTGCGCTCAGTATCAGCGCCACGCCACCGGCGGCCAGCACCGCGCCGGCCTGGAAGGCGCCGCCGGGCTCGTGGGTGCCGGCCAGCAGCAGGTGGGTGGCGATGAGAATGGACAGTGGCACCAGGATGGCAAGCAGGGCGCCGACCAGCGGGGTGCCGGTTTCGACTACCGCGGCCTCTTCGGGGCTGGCCGGCGGGCTGATGGCGCGGGCGCCCAGCAGGGCGATCAGCAGCACCGCCATTTCCAGCAGGGTGTCGAGATTGCGAAACAGCAGCAACACGCCGGTGACGGGGTTGCCGAGACCGGTCGCGGTCATTTCCTCGGCAGCGACCTGTCCTGCCGTGTGCGTCGGCGATTCGACATCCAGCGCCGTCAGGCCGATGGTCGCCACCAACACGGCTGACAGCAACGCCACGGGTACCGCGAGCCGGGAGCGTCCCAGGGGTGTATCGGCAGGGCGTTCGGGATTGATGATCAGCAATCGCCGCCAGGCCATCATCATCAGCGCACCGGTCACCCCGGCACCAATGGCCGCCTCGGCCAGGGCCAGGTCCGGCGCATGAAGCCGGGTCCAGGCCAGCGCCATGACCAGGCCGAAGACCACGAACAGGATGATGGAGCGCAGCACGGCCTTGTCCGAGACGACCTGCAATGCCAGCACGACCATGCCGGCGGCGAGCAGAAAATCGATGAGAACGGAAATGACCATCGTTCAGTCTCCGCCGCGTCGCGCGTGGCGCGCGATCAGATGAGCTGAAACCGTGGCGGCCAGCAGTCCGAGCAACCAGACCAGGACGAGCAGGGCGGCGGTGCGCCAGTTGGCCGAGAGCATGGCCAGTGCGGCGCAGACCAGCATCAGCCCCAGGTTATCGGCCTTGGTCAACGCGTGCAGGCGCGAGTGCACGTCGCCAAAGCGCAGCAGGCCGATGGTGCCGGCCAGGTAGAAGAAGCAGCCGGCGATCAGCAGTGCGACGGCGACCCATTCCGATGCGCTCACCGTTCGTCATCCCCTGTCGGTAGCCCGAAAAACGCGATCGTGACGATGCTCGCCAGCATCACGAACAGCAGGGCGACCGAGCGTAGTGCCGGCATGGCCATCCACTCGGCCATGATCAGCAACACGGCGACGGTGGTCGAGCCGAACAACAGGGCAGCGAGCATGCGATCGGCACCGGTCGGTCCGCGCGCGACCCGCCACAACCCGGCCACCAGGTTGAGCAGCAGGAACAGGATGGCCAGTCCCAGGATCTGGCTCATTCCTCGCCGGACTCCGGTAACTCCAGCGAAAAAAGATGGCGTATGCGCCGATCGAGTCGGTTCACCGAATCCATGGCCTCCGGCATCAGGGTGTGGACAACCAGCTCCTGGCCGTCATCGGACAGATCCGCGCTCAAGGTGCCCGGAAGCAGGCTGATCACGCTGACCATCAGCGTGCGCGGCTGGCCTTCAGGCAGGTCGAGAGGATAATGCCGGAATTCGGGAGCTATCGGCATTTTGGGCTTCAGCGCGCGCCAGGCCACATCCATGCCGCCCTTGAACGACTCGAACAGGAAAAACACGGCAAAACCGGCCAGCCGATGGGGTCGCCAGGGATAGGGTCGACCGGACGCGAGCAGGCCGCCGGTCACGGCGCCGACGGACGCAGCCAGCAGTCCAAGCCACCAGCCGTCCAGGCCATTGAGTGTCAGCCAGATCACCGCCAGCACCAGGAAAGTCTGGCCGATCCAGACCAGGCGCTGCCGATTGGAGATGAATCGTTTGCCCACGTCGCTCGCAGCCATGGTGGACTATGATACACGGCCGTTTCATCTATTCATTGCCGCGGTGTCCGCCTACTTCATCATCATTACGCTGATCATCGTCGGGCGCATTCTGGCCTGGCGCGAAGTGTTTCCGGACTCGGCGCCGGAAGTGCTCAACAAGGTGGTCATCCTGATCTGCCTGCCGGCGTTGATCTTCATTCACGTGCCGACGCTTCAGGCCAGCCGCGAGTTGCTGCCGCTGATCATCGTGCCCTGGGTGTTGCTTGGCTGCACCATCGCCCTGGTGCTGCCGCTGGCGCGCTGGCTGCGGCTGAGCCGCGAGGTGACCGCGGTGCTGCTCGGGTTGATTCCGCTGGGGAATACTTCGTTTCTGGGCTACCCGCTCATCGCCGGTCTGATGGGGCCGGAGTTCGTTCGCTATGCGGTGGTCTACGATCAGTTCGGTTCCTTCCTGATCGTGTGCACGCACCTGCTGTTCGTGCTGGCCTGGTACGGGGCCGGAGACAAGCCCAGTGTGCGCGGCATGGCCAAACGCATCGTCGGCTTCCCGCCGTTCGTGGCGCTGTTCCTGGCCCTGGTTCTGGGCAATGACTGGTTTCCGGATTGGCTGTGGGGGCTGGTCGAGACCTTTGCCGACATGCTGCTGCCGCTGGTCACCCTGGCCATCGGCATGAGCCTGAAGTTGCGCCTGGTTGCCGAGCACCGCCTGCCACTGGTGATTGGCCTGACCGGCAAGCTGCTGGTGTTGCCGGCCCTGGCGTTGCTGATGGTATGGGCATTCGGCGCGCGCTCCGACATCGCCCAGGTGGCGGTACTGGAAGCGGCCATGCCGCCGATGATCACCGCCGCCGCGTTGCTATCCTCAGCGCGGCTGGCTCCGCCCCTGGCCTCTGCCCTGGTGGCCTGGGGCGTGGTGCTCTCGGCGCTGACCGTGCCGTTGTGGTTCTGGCTGGGTGAGCGATTGTTGTGAATCCGTGTTCTCGATCAGCCCGAACCAGTGATTGAGCAGCTCGCGGCCCGAGGACGCCAGTGAAAAGGCATCGGTGTCCAGGTGCCAGCTGTGAACCAGTCCGCGCAACGTGCAGTGGAACAGCCGGTTGGCGGTTTCGGCATCGATTTCCGGGCGCAACTCGCCATCCCGTTCGGCCTGGCGGAACTGCTCGAGTGTGTTGGCCGAGGCTGTCAGGGCCATTTCCCGCATCATCGAGACCGGGTCGATATCGTCGAAGATCTCACAACGATGGATGAGGATTCCGTGCACGCGTTTGAAGCGGGGCTCTTCCATGCGCTCGAGTGCCAGCAGGCTGGCCAGGCGTATGGTTTCGAGCACGCTCCTGGGACGGTCACTGGCTGGCAGGGCTTCAACCAGCTCTTCGAACGGCATCCGAATCCGTTCGAGCATGGCTCGAAACAAGTCCGCCTTGTCGCGAAAGTGCCAGTAAACGGCGCCTCGGGTAACTCCTGCTGCCCGCGCGATTTCCTGCAGCGAAGCGCGTGCCACTCCTTTTTCGTGGAACACCAGCTCGGCGGCATCGAGCAGGGCCTCGCGGGTGGCTTCGGCCTCTTCGCGCGTTCTCCGCGGCACGATTATTCCTCCACCGTCCAGCCGCCGCCCAGTGCCTTGAACAGGGTGGCTGCCGCGGTGAGCTGTTCGCGTTTGGCCTCGCTCAGGGCCAGTTCGGCCTCGAGCAGGTTGCGTCGGGCGTCGAGCAATTCGATGAAGCCGACCAGGCCCTCGCGGTAGCGGATCTCGGCCAGTTCCTCGGTGCGGGCGATGACCTCGACCTGGCGCTCGACCGCGGCAATGGTTTCGGTGGCCGATTCCAGGGTAATCAGTGCACTACGTGCCTCATTGAAGGCAATTTGTACGCTGGCGCGCCAGTTCAGTTCGGCCTGTTCACGCAGCGCTTCGGCCACCTCGATGCGCGAGCGCGAGCGGCCGAAATCGTACACCGGGCCGAACAGTGACGCGCCGGCATTCCAGGCGGTCGCGCCAGTGCTGAACAGGTCGGATTCGTCTCTGGCGATGGTGCCCAGCATGGCGCCCAGGCTCAGGCCGGGCAGGCGCGCGGCCTCGGCCACGCCGATGCCGGCGGTGGCCGCCATCAGGCCGGCCTCGGCCGCACGGATGTCGGGCCGGCGTTCGATCAGCGAGGCCGGCAGATCGTCCAGGTCGAGCTCGGGCACGCGGATCTCGCGGATGCTGCCTTCGGCCAGCGCAATCTCGCCCATCAACTCGTCCGGGGTCATGCCCACCAGGATGCCCAGCGCGCCTTCGAGCTGACTGACCAGGGCTTTCCGGGCCGGGAGCTGGGCGCGGGTGGTTTCGAGCTGGGTCTGCGCCTGGCGCAGGGCGAGTTCGTCGGCCTCGCCGGCGTCGAAGCGGATCTGTTCCAACTCCAGTGTGCGTTGCCGGGACTCGAGCGTGCGTTCGGTGATACGCAGTTGCTGCTCGGCTGATCGCAGCGCGAAGTAACTATGCACCACTTCGGTGACGATGCCCAGGTAGACGGCATCGTGGGCATGCCGGCTCTGTTCGAGCTGGGCCAGCGCCGCCTCGCGCTCGCGGGCCAGCCGTCCCCACAGATCGACCTCCCAGTCCAGCATGCCGACCACGGAAAAGGTATTGGCCGTGGTGGCACCGGCGCCGGGAATATCGATCGGGAAGGCCGTAGCCGGGGTGCGTTCGCGCGCCGCCTCGGCCTGGGCGGCGACCGTCGGCAGTCGCTCGGCACGGGCCAGGCCGGCGCGGGCGCGGGCTTCGGACAGGCGCGCGAGTGCAGCGCGAATCTCCAGGTTGTCGCTGGTCGCCCGCTCGATCAGGTCATCGAGCACGGGATCGTCGAAGCGTTGCCACCAGTCGGCCAGTGCCTGTTGATGTGCGCGGACCTGCTCGGTGTCGACGGGCGCGGGCGCGTCCAGTTCCGGGCGCTGGTAGTCGGGCCCGACGGCACAGCCGGCAAGCAAAAGCAGCCCGGTGAGTACTACAGCGGTCTGGTGCATTCGTCTGCTCATGCCTGTTCCCCCGCGCTGTCTCGGTTGCCACGGTCGCCGCGCGTCCGGTTCCACTCAGAAAGATCCTCGAACAGCTTGTAGGCCAGCGGCACGAACAGCAGCGCCAGGGTGCTGGCAAACAGCATGCCGCCGACCACCACGGTGCCGATCTCCTGGCGACTGGCCGCACCGGCGCCGGTGGCCAGGACCAGCGGCAGGGTGCCGATGATGAAGGTCAGCGCGGTCATGATCACGGCACGAAAACGCTGGCGCGCCGCGGCGATGGCCGCCTCGGTCGACGACATGCCGGCCGCGCGGTTCTGGGCGGCGAACTCGACGATCAGGATGGCGTTCTTGGCCGCCAGCCCGATCAGCACCAGCAAGCCGACCTGGAAGTAGATGTCGTTGGGAAAACCGCGCAGCAGAGCGAACAGGGCGGCGCCGAGCACGCCGAAGGGCACGGCCGTGGCCACGGCCAGCGGCAGGGTGAGACGCTCGTACTGGGCGGCCAGGATCAGAAACACCATGACCAGGCCCAGGACGAAGGCCAGCCCGCCGGCCCCGGCGGCCGCGTCGAGCTGGTAGGCCTCGCCGGTAAAGCCCAGGCTGGCCTGCTCGCGGTCCATGACTTCGGCGAACACGGCTTCCAGTGCCGCCTTGGCCTGGCCGGTGGTGTAGCCGGGGGCGGCGTCGGCCATGATGCGGGCCGCGGCATTGACGTTGTAGCGATTGATGATGTCGGGGCCGGAAACACGCTCCAGGGTGACCAGCGAGCTCAAGGGGATGAGCTCGCCGTGCTCGGAGCGGGCGAAGACCTTGTTGAGGTCTTCGGGCCGGTTACGGAATTCGCCTTCGGACTGCAGATTGACCTGCCAGTTGCGTCCCTGCAGGGTGAAGTCGTTGACATACAACGAGCCGAAGGTGGCCTGCATGGTGGAAAACACCTGGCTGATTGGCACGCCGGCGGCCAGCGCCTTGTCGCGGTCGACATCGGCGCGGTAACGCGGAATGGAAGTTTCCAGCGTGGTGCGGGCATTGCTCAGCTCGGGTCGCTGCCCGGCCGCGCCCATCAGCTGCCAGGCCAAGGCTTCCATTTCCTGCGGGCTGAGATCGTCGCGTACTTCCAGGTAGCCTTCCACGCCGCCGGTCAGCGACAGGCCCTGGATGGGCGGCGGGGCAAACGCGATCACGAAGGCGTCTTCCATGCCCATTCCCATGCCCATGATGCGCTCAGTCAGCGACTGGGCATCCTGTCCCGGCCCGCGCCGCTCGCTCCAGTCGGCGAGGTTGGCGAAGCCGACGCCGGAATTGGTTCTCAGCGCCATGGCGATGATGTCGAAACCGGCGAAGGTGCTGAAGTCGTCGATCTCGTCCATGGCCAGCAACTGCTCGGAGAGCTGGTCGCGAAACTCCGTCGTTCGTTCCAGCGAAGCGGTGGCCGGCAGGTTGTAGGATACCAGCGCCACGCCCTGGTCTTCCTGCGGCACCAGGCCCGGCGGCAGCCGGTTCATGCCCAGCGCGGCCAGGGCCGCGACCAGCACGAACAGGCCGATGCCGAGCAGTGGTGCGCGCACCAGGAATTCCACGGTGCGCACGAAGCCGGATGTGACACGCTCGAAACCGGCGTTGAACCACTCGAAGGGCTTGAGCACATGCTTTTTCTGCGTGTCGAGCAGCAAGGCACACATGGCCGGCGTCAGGGTTACGGCGACCACGCCGGAGACCACCACCGACACGGCAATGGTGACGGCGAACTGGCGATACAGCTCGCCGGACAGGCCGCCGAGGAAGGCCACCGGGGCGAATACGGCCACCAGCACCAGGGTCGAAGACACGACCGCGCCGGAAACCTGCTGCATGGTCTCGACCGAGGCATCGCGCGCCTTGAGGTTCTTCTCGCGCATCAGTCGCTCGACGTTCTCCATCACGATGATGGCGTTGTCGACCACGATACCGATCGACAGCACCAGCCCGAACAGGGTGAGCAGGTTGACTGAAAAGCCCAGCGCCAGCATGCCGGCAAAGGTGCCGATCAGTGACACCGGGATGGCGGCAACCGGAATCAGGGTGGCGCGCAGATGCTGCAGGAACAGGAAGGTGACCAGCACCACCAGCACCGTGGCCACCAGCAGCGTGATGATGACTTCGCGAATCGAGATGTTGATGAAGTCGGTGGTGTCGAACGGCACGGCATAGGCCATGTCATCGGGGAAGCGCTCGGCGGCGCGTTCCAGTGCCTGGTAGACGCGCTCGGCCGTTTCCAGCGCATTGGCGCCGGGCTGCAGGTAGACACCCAGCGGCACGGTGGGCTGGTTGTTGTAGATGGCGTCGAAGTCATAGCCCTGGGCGCCGAGCTCGGCGCGGGCCACGTCGCCCAGTCTCAGCACGCTGCCGTCGAGGTCGGAGCGCAGAATGATGTTCTCGAACTGCTCAGGCGCGTCGAGCTGGCCGCGGGTGGTCACCGTCATGGTGAAGGCCTGGCCTTCGGGCGAGGGCTCGGCCCCGATGCGGCCGGCGGCATACTGCGCGTTCTGGTCGCGGATGGCCGAGGCCACATCCTGCGGAGTGAGCCCGAACTGGGCGAGCTTGTCCGGACTCATCCAGATGCGCATGGAGTAGTCCGTGGGCCCGAACAGCGAGGCATCGCCCACGCCCGGCACGCGCACCAGCTCGTCGATGACGTTGAGCAGGGCGTAGTTGGACATGAACAGCGGGTCGTGCGTGCCCTCGGGCGAGTAGAGCACCGGCACCATCAGGATGTTGGTCGAGCGCGACTCGACCCTCAGACCCATCTCGCGCACCAGCTGCGGCACCCGGGGCAGGGCGGCCTGGACCCGGTTGTTGACGTTGATGGTGGCCTGGTCGGGATCGGTGCCGATCTCGAACGACACCGTGATCATCAACATGCCCGAGTCGGTGGCGGTGGACTCCATGTAGATCATGTCGTCGACGCCGTTGATCTCCTGCTCCAGCGGTGCGGCCACGGTTTCTGCCAAAACCTCGGCACTGGCGCCGGGATACATGGTGCTCACCACCACCTGCGGCGGCACCACATCGGGATAAAGCTCGATCGGCAGCACGCGCAGCGCTGCCGTGCCGGCCAGCACGATGACGATGGAGACGACCGAGGCAAAGATCGGCCGGTCGATGAAGAAGCGGAACATCATTCGCCTCCGTCAGTGGGCTGGCCTTCTTCAGGCTGACCATCTTCAGACTGGATTTGGGCCGGCGGCGCTTCGGCCGGTCGCGCCTGAACCGGCTGACCGTCCTGCAGCATGTTGAGACCGCGAACCACCACGCGCTCGCCCGCCTCGATGCCGTCGGTCACCACCTGCCGGCCGTCGATGATCGGGCCGAGGGTGACCTGGCGCGAGCTGACCCGGTCATCCTCGCCGACGACGAAGACGCGGGCCGATGCCTGGTCCTGGCCGATGGCGGCCGGCGGCAGCAGAACGACATCGTCGAGTTCCTGCGTGGTCAGGCGCACGCGCACGAACTGCCCCGGCATGATGCGGCCGTCCGGGTTGGGAAAGACAGCACGAGCGCTGGCACTGCCGGTACGTGGATCGATGCTGACATCGGTGAAATCGACCACGCCGGGCTGGTCGTAGTCACTGCCATCGGGCAGGGTCAGCGTCGCGGTACGCCGGTGTTCGTCGCCATTGCCGTCGCGGGCGCGACGCACCGCGCGCTGCATGGCCGCGTCGCGTTCGGGCACGGCGAAGCGCACATGCACCGGATCGGTCTGGGTGATGCTGGTCAGCAGGGTGCCCTGGCTGATCAGGCTGCCTTCCGACAGGGTTTCCAGGCCGGCGGCACCGGCAATCGGGGCTCTCACCCGGGTCCACTCGAGATTCAGGCGTGCCGATGCCACCCCGGCGTTCGCCAGCGCCATGCCGGCCTCGGCCAGATCCAGCTCCGAGCGGGCACGGTCACGCTCGCGTTCGGAAATCGCGTCGCGCTCGAACAGGCCCGAGACCCGGCGCCATTCGCGCTCGGCCTGACTCAGGCGGGCACTGGCATTGGAGCGCTCGGCCTCGGCGCGCTGCAGGGCAATTTCGTAGGGCTCGGGATCGATCAGAAAGAGTTCGTCTCCGGCATCGACCACCTGGCCTTCGACGTAGAGTCGTTCCTCCAGAATACCCTCGACGCGGGCACGGACCTCCACCTCGCGCGAGCCGCGGGCGCGGCCGGCATATTCCTCGGTGACGCTGGCGGATGTGAGCTCGAAGGTGTCGTAGGTCACCGGCGGTGGTGGCGGCTGCTGGTCCTGGTCCGAACCGCCGCAGGCGGCGAGTGCCAATGCCAGTGGTGCCAACAGAAAGAAAGCGCGGCGGCGGCCGCGTGCGGCGTGGTCTGCACGCATGGGTGAATCTCCAGTCAGTCAGGCAAGCCAGGCGGTGTAGGACCGCGATGCGCGCATTATACATGCATGGATGTATGTTTTGTGGTGGGTAGGAAAAAGGGGCTGTGGTCAGCCCCTTTTTCAGGTTTCAGGGTTCAGGTTTCAGGGTTCAGGTCACCGACTTCCGCCACCCGTCACCCGTACGCCGTCAAAACGGCGCGCTGCCTGGTGTTCTCGGATACGGAATCACGTCGCGGATGTTGCCCAGGCCGGTGATGTAGTTGAGCAGGCGCTCGAAGCCCAGGCCGAAGCCGGCGTGGGGGACGGTGCCGTAGCGCCTGAGGTCCACGTACCAGCTGTAGGTTTCGGCATCGAGGCCGTGGTGGTCCATGCGTGACTTGAGTACATCGAGGCGCTCCTCGCGTTGCGAACCGCCGATGATCTCGCCGATGCCCGGCGCCAGCACGTCC
>SLIA01000217.1 GCA_007135935.1 Wenzhouxiangella sp. | reverse complement strand
GGCTCCGGCTCCGGCTCGGGGTCGAGGGTGAACTCGAGTCCGGCGTCTGGTTCCCGTTCGGAAGCGGAATCGGCATCGTCGCTGTCGCTTGCGGCCGATTCATCAGCAGTCGCATCGGCTTGATCCGCACCCCAGCCGGGCTCGAAGTCCAGGTCCAGGCCAAGCTCATCTTCGTTGCGGCTTGTTTCTTTGCCGTCGTCGGCTTCGTCGGCCGAGACCGATTCCTCTTCTCCGGAGAAACCGCCAAGCTCGAAATCATCGTCGTCAGCCGCGAATACATCGTCGGTGCTGCTTCCGCTATCCGGCTCATCGAGACGATTGGAAAGCTCACCGAGGTCGAGGTCGTCGCCGAAGTCTTCATCATCGCCGGATTCAGCCGCCTCACCGCTCGCTTCGGCGTCCAGCCGCTCCTCATCGGGCTCCGAGACCTGTGAATCCGAATCGCCCTGTGCCGGCCCCACATCTTCACCGTCGTCATCATCGACATCGAACATGCTGAGCATTTCGTCGGTGCGGCGCTCCAGCTCCTCGTCTTCCAAATTGGCCGCAGCGGTCTCCGGTGGCGTCAGCATCGGGTGGTCGGGGGCGTGGATCAGTGCCAGGCCCAGAGCCTCCTGCCAGTGGCCGTCCTCCTCGTCGTCGACGTGCTGATACATCTGGTCGAGCGCATCGGCAAAGCGATCATTGTCATCACGATCGGCCAGCGTCTTGAGCAGTGCCAGATGAGCTGCCAGGTTGGCCGGATCACGCCCAATCGCCTTGCGCGCATCGGCTTCATCGTCACCTGTGCCGGCGCTCTCGGATGCCCCGGTGGCAGCATTGCGACGCTGTCTGAAAAACAGCAATCCGCCCACCGCCAGCAACACGACAACAATGACGGCAATGGCAATGGCCAGCCATTGCCACAACGCCAGCCCGGTTGGTGCCTCGGGCTCGGGTGCTGCGGCGACCGGTTCGTCGGCCGGGGCAGCTTCCTCTGCCGGGTCGGTGGCCGGGTCGGCAGGCGCCAGTTCGTCATCGGGATCCGGAACTTCATCGACTGCCGCCACCGCAGGCTCTTCGTCCGGTACCGGCGTTACATCATCATCTTCTGAAGCCAGCTCCCGCTCCAGCTCCGAAAAGTAGGCATCGACCTCGTCTTCTTCGACGGCGGCCAGACGCTCCTGCTCTTCTTCTCGTTCGCGACGAGCCTCGCGCAGGCGGGCCTCGAGTTCAGCCAGGGATTCCTCGGCGAAGGCCAGACCAGCCATGTCGCGGCTATCCAGAGCTTCGCGGATTTCGGCCACGTGCTCGTCGAACTCCTCGCTTTCGAGGCGCTCGGAGGCAATCTCGTCCTCGACGTCGGCCAGCACGCCACGGACCCTCTGGATATCACCATCCGATACGGCCGGCCCGTCGGCGAACTCGTCGTCTTCGGGAGGCACGACATCGAGGCGGTGGACCACGTCCTCTGGCTCTTCGGCCGTGGCCGGCGCCGGCTCGGTCGGATCGGCTTCGGGAACCGCGGCGTCGGCGACGACCGGCACATCACGCGTCGGGTCGGCCTGCTGCCATGCCTGCATGTGTTCACGAATACGCCGCTCGGCCTCGCCACGAGTGACACCACGCACCTCGTCGGCACTGGGCATGTCCAGCTCGGCGCCGCTACGCAAGCGATTGATGTTCTCGCCCATGAAGGCATGGCGATTGCGCTCGAAAATGGCCAGCATCACCTGGTCCATGCTCATGCCCGGATCCGGCCGCCACTCGTAACCGATTCCCCACAGGGTATCGCCGCGCGCTACCGTGACTGCATCATCGGTCACCCGCGGTTGCTCCGGTGCCGGCTCCGGAGCGGGTTCCGGAGTCGGCTCCGGATCGCTCGGTGCCGGATCACGCGGTGCCGGCCTTTCTTCCCGCGGCGCAGGATCGGCTGGCGCGGGCTCCGCTTCCGGTTCGATCACCTCGTCCGGCGTCCGCCTGATCGGGGGTGGCGAATCGATGGTCGGCGGATCGAGAAACAGGGTGTACTCGCGCAGCACCCGGCCACTGGCAAAGCGTGCATCGAGCAAAACCTGGACGATGGGATCGTTGGCCACACGCTGTGATCGCAAACGAATCGTCGGCGGCTGGCTTTCCCGGTCAATCGACACGTCCAGCCCCAGGCCCAAGGCCTCGGAAGGCAGGCCGAGCCGGTCATGATCGGCCGGCGAAGCCGGCACCACCGTCATCGCCTCGACTGCGTCGGATTCTGCTTCCAGCAATCGGATGGTGACATCCAGTGGTTGGCCCAGATAGGAATCCACCCGCGCTTCACCCAGGCCCAGGGCCCGCAAGCCATCGGCGGGGAACAACATCACCAGCCCCCCCAGCAGGGCGAGCACGATCAAGCGATTACTGAATAAGGTCATTGGCGCGGGATCCCTCTTGGTCGGACAAATAGTCGCCTTAATTCAAGCGAGTATACCAATGACTTCAGGCCACATGGAAGCAGCGCGGTTATCTCGCCTGGAGCTCATGCCGGATTGCGGGCAGCCAGGTACTCGGCAATCTGAATGGCGTTGAGCGCCGCGCCCTTGCGCACGTTGTCAGCCACGACCCAGAAACAGAGCCCGCGCGGATGACTGATATCGCGCCTGAGGCGGCAGACATAGGCCGGGTCATGACCGCTGGCATGCGTCAGCGGCGTGGCCAGCTCTTCACCCTGCATGAGCTCCACGCCGGGGGCGCTGGCCAGCAGTTCACGCGCCTGTTCGACCTCCAGTGGCTCGACAGTCTCCAGGTGAACCGCTTCACCATGACCGAAGAACACTGGCACCCGAACAGCCGTGGCATTGACCGCGATATCGTCGGTACCGAGGATGCGACGGGTCTCGTTGTGCATCTTCATCTCTTCTTTCGAGTAGCCGTTGTCCTGCAGCACGTCGATCATGGGGATGACGTTGAAGGCGATCGGCGCATTGAGCGCTTCGACTTTCGGCTCCTTGAAGTTGAACCGATCCTTGCTCTGCCGGGCCAGTTCCTCCATGGCCGCCTTGCCGGCGCCGGAGACCGACTGGTAAGTGGCCACGTTGATGCGCGACACGCCGGCCGCCCGATGAATGGGGGCCACGGTCAGTAGCATCTGGATGGTCGAGCAGTTGGGGTTGGCGATGATGCCGCCGCCGGTAAAGTCATCGAGCACATCGCCGTTGACCTCGGGCACGACCAGCGGGCAGTCCGGGTCCATGCGAAAATGCGAGGTGTTGTCGATCACGGTGCAACCGGCTTTTGCCGCACGCGGAGCGTGCTCGGCGGAGATACTGCCGCCGGCGGAAAACAGGGCAAAGTCCCAGCCGCTGAAATCGAAGGTGGCCAGATCCTCGACCGTCACGCTCTTGCCGCCGAACTGCACCTGGCGACCGGCCGAGCGACTGCTGGCCAGGGCCGCGATTTCATTGATCGGAAACCGGCGCTCGGCCAGCAACTCCAGCATCACTTCACCCACGGCCCCGGTCGCACCGACCACGGCTACTCGAAATCCGGTGTTCTTCTCGCTTGTATTCATTTCGCCTGCTTCAAAAGTTGGAGTTTGATTTTGCCGGGATAGAGGGTGAGAGGAATAGAGGGGAAAGGGAAAAGCCTTTCGCCTTTTACCTTTTACCTTTTACCTTTTACCTTTTACCTTTTACCGCTCTCGATCACCCCGGAACCCGGGGCGTCTGCTCTTCCACATCCCCGCACTGGGCCCGATGCAGCAGCCAGTGATCCATGATCACCAACGCCAGCATGGCCTCGACGATGGGCACGGCACGAATCCCGACACAGGGGTCATGGCGGCCGGTGGTGACGATTTCAACCGGCTGACCGGAAGTATCCACGGTCTTGCCCGGCAACCTGAGCGATGATGTCGGCTTGAAGGCCACCGCCACCTCGACCGGCTGACCGGTGGATATGCCGCCCAGGACACCACCGGCATGATTGGATTCAAAGCCCTCCGGCGTAATCTCGTCGCGGTGTTCGGTGCCCTTCTGCGCCACCGAGGCAAAGCCCGCACCAATCTCCACACCCTTGGTAGCATTGATGCTCATCATCGCCGCGGCCAAGTCGCCGTCGAGCTTGGCATAGACCGGTGCACCCAGTCCCACCGGCACCCCCGTGGCGCGCGCCCGGACCAGCGCGCCGACCGAATCGCCGGATTTCCACAGCCGCTTCATGTAATCTTCGAGCTCGGGCACCCGTGCTGCATCGGGGCAAAAGAACGGATTGGTGTCGATGACCGACGCATCGAAATGCTCGTCGCAGACTTCTTCGCCGATCTGACCCAGCCAGCCGGTAATTTCCACGCCCAGCTTTTCGCGCAGGTATTTCCTCGCCAGCGCACCGGCGGCAACCCGCATGGCCGTCTCGCGCGCCGACGATCGGCCGCCACCGCGGTAATCGCGAATGCCGTACTTGTGGTGATAGGTGTAATCGGCATGACCGGGACGAAACTGGGCGGCGATCTTCGAGTAGTCCTTCGAGCGCGCATCGGTGTTGTGGACCAACAGCGCAATCGGGGTTCCTGTGGTTCGGCCCTCGAAGGTGCCGGAAAGAATCTGCACATCCTCGGCTTCCTTGCGCTGTGACGTCCAGCGGCTCTGCCCGGTCGCCCGCCGCATCAACTCGGCCCGGATCTCCTCGGGCGTGATTTCCATGCCCGGCGGAAAACCGTCAATCACGCAACCGATCGCTGGCCCGTGGCTTTCGCCGAAGGTCGTGATGGTCAGAAGATGGCCGAAGGAGTTGGGAGGCATGGGGAGGTTTCAGGCTTCAGGCTTCAGG
>SLIA01000132.1 GCA_007135935.1 Wenzhouxiangella sp. | reverse complement strand
TTGTGTGCCTCGTCGAGGAACATCGGAGACTGCAGTGCGCTTCCTGAACCGCCGTGGTACGGACCCGTATGCCCGGTGGTGTGGGAGGGCTGCCCCCGCGAGGGGGCACCCTACCCGATTCTCTTGATGATTACAAGGGTTTGTGCACGGCGATAACGGCAATGCTCACGAACACGATCAACGCTAGCAGATACAGCAGGACGCCGCGCCGGCGGTGCCCGCTGCGGAATGCTGCCATGCCGATCAGGATGTAAGCGACGATCAGGCCGATCTTCAATCCCAGCCAGGACAGAAAGGGCCACCCCACCATGATCCAGAGCACGATGCCGGTCGCCAGGAGCAGCGTATCGAGCACATGCGGCGCAATGCAAATGACTGGATGGCCCAGCGGACGGTTCACGATCAGCCGCAGGTAGCCGCGCAGGGCGAAGCCCATGCCGCTGAGTAGCGCAATGAGGATATGGGTGTTCTTCAGCAGCGGGTAGTAGTCCATGGCGTACGCTATTCCCTCGTTTCAGCCAATGCTCGGTATCGCTCACCAGCCCCGGCATCGTGGCAGCCAGCGCCGGGCCTGGTCGGGGCTGTCGATGATCCAGTAGCCGTCATGCTGGGCCGCGGTGGCGCAGGCATGGTTGGGCAGGATACGCAAACGTGTGCCGACGGGAAACTCATCGAGGTCGAGTGAGGTGCCATCACGCCGGCCGACGATGCCGTGCTCCTGGTTGGTGGCGGTGACGATGACATCCTCGATGATCCGGCCGGCCTCGTTGCAGACCAGACCATAGCCCTGGTCGACCGTCTGGTCGGCGGTGCCGCGGTCACGCGACAGCGCCATCCAGCCGGCATCGACCAGCAGGGTGCCGTCGGCAGGACGGTGGCCAATGACTTCGGTCAACACCGATATGGCAATGTCGTCGATCCTGCAGACTCCCAGCCCGGCCTGCACCAGGTCCTGAAAGACATGGACGCCGGCCCGCACCTCGGTGGTGCCTGACAGATCGGATGCGAAGGTGGCCGTGGGCGTGGAGCCGACGCTGACAACCGCTGCTTCGTGACCGGCCCGGCGCAGTCGCCCGGCGGCCTCCACCGCGCTGGAGCGTTCCGTTTCGGCCATGCGTCGCATGCCATCGGCGTCGTTGCAGTGGTAGGAACCGCCGGCATGGACCATGACCCCGTCGACGTGGCACCCAGCCTGTTCCAGCGTGGCAGCGATTTCGGTCAGCTCCGGGGCATCGGCGCGCAGCCCGGCCCGCTCGCCATCGGCGTCGATTTCGATCAGGACCCGAAAGCGGGTATCGAGTTGGCCTGCGGCACTGGCCACTGCCCGGGCGGTCTGCGGATGGTCGAGGATGATGCGCAGTGCCATGCCGCGTGCCATGCGCTCGGCCACGGCAGCCAGTTTGCCCGGTGCGATGCCGACCGCATAGAGAATGTCGGTCATGCCGTGCTCGAAGAAGTGGTCGGCTTCGGCCAGGGTCGAGACGGTGATGCCGCCGGGCTGGCCGGCGATCATCTGCCGGGCAATGTCGATGTTCTTGCAGGTCTTGACATGCGGCCGCAGGGCAACTCCCAGCGATTGCAGCCGGATTCTCATGCGCTCGATGTTGCGTGTCATGCGTGCCGTGTCGAGCAGCAGGCAGGGGGTGAGGGGGTGTGAATTCGTCATGAACCGGGCTTGCCAATGGGTTTTGGTGATAGTTTAGAGCCATTGCTCAGGCGGGAGGCAACTGCATGACAGATCGGTCCGATGATGCCCTTGATGCGGTGGTTGACCGAGTCCTCGAACGACTTGGCAAGCAAATCGTTCTGGGATTGCCGCTGGGCCTTGGTAAGCCCAATCGCATGATCAATGCCTTCTACCGGCGGGCCTGCGATGATTCTTCGATCCGGCTGGACATCGTGACCGCGCTGTCGCTCGACATTCCGCAGCCCAAGCACTGGCTGGAAGAGCGTCTGATGGGACCCATCGTCGAGCGCCTGTTCGGCAAGGATTATCCGCGCCTGGACTACCTTGTCGGTCTGCAATCCGGCTCCCTGCCGGATAACGTGACCGTCACCGAATTCTATTTCCAGTCAGGCGCTGCCCTCGGTCAGCCCCGGATGCAGCGCCATTACGTCTCGTCGAACTACACCCATGTCGCACGCGACCTGGCCGATCGCGGTATCAACGTGTGCATGCAATTCGTTGCCGGGCCGGTCGACGGGCGCTACAGCCTGTCGTGCAATCCGGACGTGACCCTGGACCTGGTGCGTGTTCTCCGGGAGCGCCAGGACCATCCGTTCATGACCATTGCCCAGGTTCACCCCGATCTGCCGTTCATGCACGGCGATGCGATGGTCGAGGCCGAATTCTTCGACGAGATCGTCGAGACCGATCCGGACCAGCGGCTGTTCGCACTGCCGCGTGCGCCGGTTTCACTTCAGGATCATGCCGTCGGCTTTCACGCCAGCCGTCTGATGGCCGATGGCGGCACCTTGCAGATCGGCATTGGTTCGTTGTCCGATGCGCTGGTCCACAGCATGATCCTGCGCCACCGAGACAATGCGCGTTATCGCAGGCTGCTCGAGCAACTCGAGCCCGAACGCTGGAAGCACGAAGAGCGTGGGGAGTTCGAGCAGGGCATTTATGGTGCCAGCGAGATGTTCATGGACGCTTTCATGCACCTCTACCGGGCTGGCATTCTCAAACGCGAAGTATTCGACGATATCGAGTTGCAGCAGCGCATCAACCGGGGCGAATCGGTCGATCAGGCCGGAACCGGGGCCATCATGGACGGCGGCTTCTTCCTCGGTACACGCGAGTTCTACGATTTCCTCAATGAGCTCGACGACAAGCAGCGACCGCGCTTTCGCATGCATGGAGTGGGCCGTATCAACCAGCTCTACGGCGGGTCGGAAGCGCTGGAGATCGCCCAGCGCCGGCATGCCCGCTTCATCAATACCTGCATGATGGTCACCGCCACCGGTGCGGCCGTCTCCGACGGCCTGGCTGACCATCAGGTTGTCTCCGGCGTCGGCGGCCAGTACAACTTCGTCGCCATGGCCCATGCCATGGAGGACGGACGTTCGGCACTGATGCTGCGCGCCACCCGCGAGGCCAGTGACGGCACCACCTCCAATATCGTCTGGGAATATCCGCACACCACCATCCCGCGCCATCTGCGCGACCTGGTGGTCACCGAGTACGGCATCGCCGGCCTGCGCGGCAGGACCGACGAGGAGTGCATTCAAGCCCTGGTCGGCATCATGGACGCGCGCTTCCAGGACGAACTGGTCGAGCGGGCGAAGAAGGCGGGCAAGCTCGACAGGGGCTGGCAGGTTCCGGCCCGGGCGCGCCGCAACACGCCGGCGTACCTGGAGGAGGTCTTCGGTACCTGCTCCGATGACTTCCCGGACTACCCCTTTGGTTCGGATTTTACCGAGCTGGAACGTGAACTCATTCCCGCCCTGAAGCAATTGAAAACGATTGCCGAGAGCAAGCCGGCACTGCTTGGTGCGCTGCTTCGCGGACGACCTGGCGATCACCCAAAAGCACTGGAGCGTTTGGGCTTGGACAAGCCGGAGTCGTGGAAGGAAAGGATTTATGCTCGGCTGGTGGCGGCGGTGGTGGACTGATATTTCGTTGGTTCGTTTGTTCGTTATTTCGTTATTTCGTTTTTTCGTTATTTAGAAATTCTGTCGACGTTTCCGTGCCTGTTTCTCTCCGTCTGAAACAATCTTGCCGAACCAACGAACCAACGAACCAACGAACCAACGAACCAACGAACCAACGAATCAACGAATCAACGAATCAACGAATCAACGAATATCGCTCCATCCACCCAACCATTTCCGCCACCGTCGCGCCAGACTGCCTCATCCACGCATAGTGATCGGCCGGAAAATCTTCGCCGGCTTGGATGGTGCGGTGTTCGACACGGCAACGGGCGAGTTTGCCGGTCAGCCAGTGCAGGGAGGCGTCGGGCACGAACCAGTCCCGGGCCATGTTGATGCCGAGGACCGGAACGGTCAGCTCGCGCATGCGGGCTTCCAGGTCGGTGTCGACTCCGGCTGGATGGTAGTCACCGGTGCATGCCGAGCGCGTCCAGTCGCGGATGACGCCGCGCGCCTCGCGACCGGCAAAACCCAGTGACTTGCCGGGGTAGTGGCCGCGAATCCCCGCGATCAGCGGAAAGCCACCGATCACCGCCAGCATGACCAGCTTCATCTTCCAGTCGAACCGGCGCCAGTACGGTGAGCCGCCGGCGATCAGGGCAAGTGCCGCGCACCGTTCCGGCTTCAATGCCGCCAGCAGACAGGCGAACTGAGAGCCCAGGCTGTGGCCGGCCAGGACCACCCGGTCGCGACCTGATCGCTCGCAGACTGCTTCAAATGCGGTGGCCAGGTCAAGAGTCAGCAACTCGCGATACCCCCAGTCGCAGATGCGCGCCGCGCGCACGTTCGAAGAACCGATGCCGCGCCACTCGTGAATGAAGACCTCGATACCGTGCCCGGCCAGCGCCTGGGCGAAGTCGATGTACTGGCGCGCGCTCAACCCCATGCCGGCCATCATGAACAGCGTCTGCCGCGGCCGATCGGCCGGTACGTGAATCACTTCAAAACGATGGCCGTCCTCGGCCGTGAGCGCGACAACGGGTTGATCGTGGGGCATCGGGAATGGCTCGGTCAGTTTCGCGGAGGATTATGGCATTGTTGCACTGGCGGTGGTCGGAAGTCGGAAGTCGGAAGGCGGAAGGCGGAAGGCGGAAGGCGGAAGGCGGAAGGCGGAAGGCGGAAGGCGGAAGGCGGAAGGCGGAAGGGCGCATTGTCGTCTGGTCGCTTCG
>SLIA01000064.1 GCA_007135935.1 Wenzhouxiangella sp. | reverse complement strand
CGCCTGTCTGTTTGGAATCGTGCTTGGCCATCGGTGTCGGCGCAATGTAGGGCAAGGGCCGAGCTTTCTCAAACACTTTCCTCTCATGCCAGCGTAGGGCTATGACAGAGGGCCTGTGGCGGAACTTTTCCCTCATGCCGGTGGCACCCGACGATGTAGCGTCCGCCCCCCGTGGCGGACGTCTGTGCATCCTGTAGCGTCCGCCCCCCGTGGCGGACGTTTGGGGCAAGCACTGGCGGACCAGCCGCCAGTGGCACCCAAGAGATCGGTCGACTTTCGAGGGTGGTACGGGCGTCTCGCGCGTTGGGTGTACGACCGCACGACGGCGGTGGGGTCGAGGTTGACAACCGTTTGTGGCCGATTAAACTAAAATGATCCCCGTTTTCTGACGGCGGAGGGCTCGTAGCTCAGTTGGTTAGAGCGCGTCGCTGATAACGACGAGGTCCGAGGTTCGAATCCTCGCGGGCCCATTTTGGTCTTTCGATCAGGTGACCGTTTCAGGCTGGAATGCGGTCATTCAGGCAGCCGGACACTCCGCGGATCGACCGCCGATACACGGGGCCGTAGCTCAACTGGGAGAGCGCCTGGTTTGCAACCAGGAGGTTGGCGGTTCGAGCCCGCTCGGCTCCATATTCGCCCGTCAGCCCATCGCATGGCGGGTGTTCCGAAGGTCGCGGTGATCCGAAGATCTTGCGGTGATCTGATGGTCATACGGGGCCATGAACCGGGAACCATCATGCACCGTACTATGGAAGCCCGATTGCGAATGGAAGCGTTGGAATCGGGGCCGGGGGCGGCGGTTTTGGGCGGATGGATCTGCCGAGAGGCTGCCCCGAAAACGCTTGGCCGCTGGCCTGATCCAGGGCGACAGACTACAATAATCCTTGCCCCAATCCTTGCCCCGAAATGGGCAATCAGGCCATGCGGGCCAGGGACGGCCGAGCGGGGCGAAGGGGTAAAAGAAAAAAATCTGAAAATCGGGCCTGAGGCCCCTTTACAAGCCCGATTTTTTAGGTATAGTAATCAGGCTCCGGCTAACGAGGCGACGGTGGCCGCTTTTTGAGGCAAACGTCACTCCGAGGCGGGAGTCGGTAGAAGCTCTTTGACAAGTGGATACGTGCGGAACGACATCTGGCGGCGTTCGTCCCGAGGGGCGTACGCGGGTCAGATGGCAAGCGAGTTGGGCATCTAGAACTAATGGTTCAACCAATCGAGCGACGGGTTCTTCGGAACCCGTATTGAGGCCCGTGCACGATGTGCACGGACAGGTGTTTGAGAGCGGCCGCTCGGCGGCCCGCTGCAATTGCGGCGGAGTCGGCGTTCGGCAAGTGGATGACGTGCGGTTCGGTCGTCAAAGTCCGGACAGTGTGTCATTCATGCGATCAAGCAAGTAAGGGTGCATGGTGGATGCCTAGGCGTCGAGAGGCGATGAAGGACGTGGTAGGCTGCGATAAGCCTCGGGGAGCTGTCAAACGAGCTTTGATCCGGGGATGTCCGAATGGGGAAACCCGCCGTCACTTCGCAAGAAGATGGCGGCACGGCAGGTTGAATGCATAGACCTGTCGAGCCAACCCAGGGAACTGACACATCTCAGTACCTGGAGGAAAGGAAATCAACCGAGACTCCGTTAGTAGCGGCGAGCGAAAGCGGATAAGCCCAAACCAGCCTTCGGGCTGGGGTTGTGGGAGCCGAGAGGAGTTACAAAAGCATCGCAAGCAGAAGTACCTGGAAAGGTACACCATAGAGGGTGACAGTCCCGTATGCCAAAGCGAATGCTCTCCGTTACCATCGGCTTTCCAGAGTAGCACGGAGCTCGTGGAACTCTGTGTGAAGCTGGGGGGTCCACCCTCCAAGGCTAAGTACTCCTCGACGACCGATAGTGCACAAGTAAGGTGACTGAAAGGTGAAAAGAACCCCTGCTAGGGGAGTTAAAAGAACCTGAAACCATGTACCTACAAGCGGTGGGAGCCCGATTGCGGACTTTGTCCGCACGGGTGACCGCGTACCTTTTGCATAATGGACCGGCGAGTTACCCTCAGCGGCTCTGGTTAAGCACTTCCGGTGCGGAGCCGAAGCGAAAGCGAGTCTGAATAGGGCGATCATGTCGTTGGGGGCAGACCCGAAACCAGGTGATCTACCCATGGCCAGGTTGAAGCGTCTGTAACAGGACGCGGAGGACCGAACCCGTAAACGTTGAAAAGTTTTGGGATGAGCTGTGGGGAGGAGTAAAAGTCTAATCAAACCTGGAGATATCTGGTTCTCCTCGAAATGCCCTTTGGGGCAGCCTCGAGTCACTACGTTGCGGGGGTAGAGCTACTGAATGGAACGCGGGGGCCACCAGCCTGCCGCCTCCAACCAAACTCCGAATACCGCAGCGACTATCTCGGGAGTGAGTCTACGGGGGATAATCTCCGTGGTCGAAAGGGAAACAGCCCAGACCGCCTGCTAAGGTCCCCAATTCATGCTGAGTGCATAAGGAAGTCTGGTTTCTCAGACAGCGGGGATGTTGGCTTAGAAGCAGCCACCATTTAAAAAGTGCGTAATAGCTTACCCGTCAAGAGGCCGGGCGCCGATAATGAACGGGACTAAGCATGAAACCGAAGCAGCGGATGTATCGGCCTGCGGGCCGATGCGTGGTAGAGGAGCGTTGATAGGGAGATACAGGCCATACCGTAAGGAGTGGTGGTGGCCCTATCAAGTGAGAATGCCGGTATGAGTAACGATAAAGAGGGTGAAATACCCTCTCGCCGTAAACCTAAGGTTTCCTGGGGAAGGTTAATCCGCCCAGGGTTAGGCGGGTCCTAAGGCGAGGCCGAAAGGCGTAGTCGATGGATAGCAGGTTAATATTCCTGCCCCGTGTTATGAGGTTGAGTCGCATGTGCGTTTTGCCAAGCCGCAGCCCACCACTAGACGTGAGGGTTCCCGAAAGGGCGAGGCCGATTTGTTGCTGAAGTGCGGGGAGGCAGAACCGAGAAAAGCATGCGAGGACGAATAGCACGTCCGTACCAAAACTGACACAGGTGGGTGAGGCGAGTAGCCTCAGGCGCTCGAGAGAACCGTCCTTAAGGAACTAGGCAAATTTACCCCGTAACTTCGGGATAAGGGGTCCCTACCTCATGGTATATTCTGCTGTGAGGAGGGCGCAGAAAATCGGCTCTGGCGACTGTTTATCAAAAACACAGGACTCTGCAAAGTCGCAAAGACGACGTATAGAGTCTGACGCCTGCTCGGTGCGGGAATGTTAAGGGAGTAGGTTATCCTTCGGGAGAAGCTTACGACCGAAGCACCCGTAAACGGCGGCCCTAACTATGAGGGTCCTAAGGTAGCGAAATTCCTTGTCGGGTAAGTTCCGACGCGCATGAATGGCGTAACGACTGGAGCACTGTCTCAAGGACGGACTCGGTGAAATTGAAATTGTGGTGAAGATGCCACATACCCGCGGCAAGACGGAAAGACCCCGTGAACCTTTACTATACTCTGGTATTGGCCACAGGCATGACATGCGTAGGATAGGTGGGAGGCGATGATCCGGCGGCCCCGGCCGTCGTGGAGCCATCCTTGAAATACCACCCTTGTGATGTTTGTTGCCTCACCGTGACCCGTGAATCCGGGCATGGGACAGTGCTAGACGGGTAGTTTGACTGGGGCGGTCTCCTCCTAAAAGGTAACGGAGGAGTGCAAAGGTCGGCTCAGTGCGGTTGGCAATCGCACGTCGAGTGTAAAGGCAGAAGCCGGCTTAACTGCGAGACTTACACGTCGAGCAGATACGAAAGTAGGCCTTAGTGATCCGGTGATCCCGTGTGGAAGGGTCATCGCTCAACGGATAAAAGGTACTCCGGGGATAACAGGCTGATCTCCCCCGAGCGTCCATAGCGGCGGGGAGGTTTGGCACCTCGATGTCGGCCCATCGCATCCTGGGGCTGTAGGCGGTCCCAAGGGTTTGGCTGTTCGCCAATTAAAGCGGTACGCGAGCTGGGTTCAGACCGGCGTGAGCCAGGTCGGTCCCTATCTGCCGTGGGCGTTCGAGACTTGAGAGGATATCTTCCTAGTACGAGAGGATTGGAAGGTACTGGCCACTGGTGTACCTGTTGTCGTGCTAACGGCAGCGCAGGGTAGCTAAGCCGGGAAAGGATAAACGCTGAATGCATCTAAGCGTGAAGCCCCCCTCAAGATGAGGTCTCGTGTCCCTTCGGGGACGAAGGCCCCTGGTAGACCACCAGGTCGATAGGCTGGAAGTGTAAGGGTAGAAATACCTTAAGCGTACCAGTACTAATGGCCAAGAGCTTGATCGCATGAATGACGGACTCTTCGGACATGTATTGTGAATCGAATCGCAACCATGTGAGTCCTGACACCTGCTCAACGCTCGAAGAGGTTCAACCGGACGCAACGTAGCCCACTCGCTGAATGCACGTATCCGAAAGTCAAAGACAACTGACCGCCGATCGGTATTCATAAAACCGGTCGGCGGTTTTTTTTTGTGCGCCGAGCATGCCACGACACATGAACGATGAAAGGGGAAAAGCCTGTCCTCAACGGATGTTGATGGTCAAGATTCAGGGGATATGGGTGCTATCAGGGAGGTTCGGCCTTCAGGGCCGTACGGGTCCAGAGTGGTACGGCTACCAGAGTAGTACGGGCGCTTCTCAGGGTGGTACGGGCGTCTCGCCCGTCGGCGTGCGGACTGCTAAGCAAACTCGTGGAATGAGCTCTGGAACTTCCGTCTTCAGGATCGCGAGTGCGCATCGACCGTCGAGGGCGGGCTGGCGTGGGCCGCTGGAGCGAGGCGTGACGCAAAGCAACCACACGCTTGTCGGGGGTGTCAGCCGTTGGCCAATTCGCAGAGG
>SLIA01000090.1 GCA_007135935.1 Wenzhouxiangella sp. | reverse complement strand
GAAGATGATACGCAGAGCAATGAACAGGAAAAGAAAGACTGAAAATGAAATTCGGAATAGTCGGTAATTGGCAGAAAGAAAACTTAGCACGTGCCGTTTCCGGTTTATTGGATAAATTACACAATAATGATATCGGTTATCTGATAGACGAGGAAGTCATCACGTATTTACATAAAAGCGGTGATACGTTTTCGGTAAATAAAAATTCAGTGGTGAAAAATGAGATCGTTTTTTCGGATTCTGATATAGTCATAGCAATGGGCGGAGACGGCACAATACTTAGATTTTCACGCTGGGCGGCAGCACAAAATAAACCGATCCTCGGAGTTAATCTTGGTAAACTTGGTTTTCTTGCCGAAGTGTCAACCGACGAACTTTCGGAATGCATCGATGAAATCATACGAGGAGATTATATCATAAGTAATCGATTTACTATAGGTTGCTCCATTGAGAATCAACCGGAGTTGAATATCTATGGGATCAATGATATTGTGATCGATCGTGGCGGTCTGTTGCGTGTAATTGATGTAGAAACCTATGTTGATAATGATTATCTGCTTACATTTAAAGGTGACGGGCTTATCATCGGTACACCGACAGGTTCCACAGGATATTCGCTTTCGTGCGGCGGACCCATTGTATCACCTGATACGAACGTGATGATAATAACTCCTGTTAGTCCGCATACATTAAATGCCCGTCCGATTATCATACCTGCGGATAAAGTAATCCGTACGGTAGTATCCTCTCCTGAAAAAACTGTGCAGCTTTCGGCAGATGGCCAGCTTCAGAAACATCTCAATACACCCGTGGAATTGATCTTCCGGCGATCGGATATACAGGTTAAATTAATAAAACGTAAGGTGCGAAGTTACTACGATGTGTTGCGTGAGAAATTGATGTGGGGAAGAGATGTTCGTGTCGCTCCGGTTAGCGATAAGAGTTAATTATTTTCTGCACCTTCTTCTATCCAGGTGCGAACGCCATCTCGTTGATTCCTTGTCAGTTGAGGCCAACCAGGAGGAGGCATCTGCTCGCCTATTCGCCCCTCAATCCGTAAATATAATAAACTAACTTCAGGATCATGTGGTACGACTATATTCGGCCGGGCAGTTAGATTTTCATAACTGGTCAGACTCAAACCGCCTGCCTGTGATGCATCGGAATGGCAACCGGAAAATGTGCAAGTTTGATTGAATAATGGTTGTACATGTTGACTGTAGCTGACATTAACATCGGGAAAAATAATTTCGGCACCGGGACCGGTTGTGTCTTCACAGCCCAGGATAAGGATGAAAGGGAGTGCAAATCCTGCAATCATTAATCCTTGGATAAATCTTTTGGTATAATTCATACAACCATTCCTTGTACATACTAAAACGGCGCAAATATAAAAACATTGCGCCGGGTTTAAAGTACTTGATTATGCTGGTAAGCCATAATATCGCATTATTTGTGGAGCCGAAGGGAGTCGAACCCTCGACCTCTAGAGTGCGATTCTAGCGCTCTCCCAACTGAGCTACGGCCCCATGTGGTGGCTGCTTCTCCCGACGTTTTTAACTCGGGAAGCTACTGCCCCGTGTAATGTGTCCCGCTGCTCTACAGTCGGGGTATGTTCGAGCAGTATAAAGTCAATTGATTGTGGAGCCGAAGGGGATCGAACCCTCGACCTCGTGAATGCCATTCACGCGCTCTCCCAGCTGAGCTACGGCCCCATTCTGTCACTTTATCATCGATAACTGACTAATAAAGATACGGTGATTCATAAATAAAGTCAAATTGCGAAACGATTGTTGTTTTTGTATCTTAAACAGTTATTTTATAACAAAGTAGAGGATATCTTCTTATGATCGTGATGAAATTCGGTGGAACGTCGATCAAAACAGTCGACGATATACACCGGATTATTTCTATTATTCTCCGGCATCGTGATGAAATGCCTGTTGTCGTTATATCGGCATTTGCCCGGGTTACAAACAATCTTGAAAAAATCGCTCGCCTGGCCGGGGAAAAACAGACCAATGATGCACATACCATCAGCCGTGAATTATTCAATAAGCACGAACAAATTGCCAGAACATTACTATCAAAAGAAAGAAAGAAAATATTCACCACTGAAGCAGATAAATATATTTACCAGCTCAATCAACTAATCGATGGATTATCGCTGGTAGGTGAGATAACACCGCGCACCATTGACCAGTTTTCATCATACGGGGAACGATTAAGCTCATTGCTGTTCACATTGATACTGCAGGAGCAAGCAATTCCCGCTGAACTTATTGGAGTCGAGCGGTACCTATATACAACTAATGATTTCTCACGTGCTGTTCCGATCTTTGATGAAGTGGAAGAAAATATGCAATCAACATTTCAACCGGTTCTGAGTAGAGGAAGTATCCCGGTAACCCCCGGGTTTATCGGTGTTACAAAACGAGGAATATGGACAACAATGGGCAGGGAATCGTCCGACTATACTGCCACTTTGATTGGTGCATATCTTCAAGCAAAAGAGGTACAACTCTGGAAGGAAGTCGAGGGAATCAGGTCGGCTGATCCGGAAATTTTACCGGATACCATTCCCGTTGAACGGTTATCGTATTCCGAGGCACTCGAACTGGCTAATCTCGGAGCAAAGGTTCTTCATCCCCGGACAATAATACCTGTTATCGATCAGGGAATACCTATCAGAGTGCTCAGTTCACGGCACCAATCATCGGGACAAACATTTATTACTGCGGAATCGGTTGCAACGGGTGTAAAGTCTGTGACATATAAAAAAGATATTGCACTCATCCGTATAAGTTCACCATATCAGGCCAACGGTGATATTAACCTCTCAAATATTAATCAGTATATTCGCTCACTGCCGTTTGATATGCATATGACGTTGCAGGTGGGCTCAGAAACGGTCGTTCTTATCGATGCAAAGTATATAACGGAGGATATACTATCATCGCTTAAACGATATGGAGAAATCGATTATATATCCGACGCTGCACTGGTCGGAATCGTTGGAGAAAACATAGGTACTACTCCTGACTATGGAGTTCAGTTTGCCGAAGCACTGAAAGGTATCCCCAAAGGGGTATTACTTTCGGGTGCATCTTCAAGAAGTGTCTGTGCCGTTGTACCGGATTCCGAGGCACTGAAACTTGTTGGAAAATTACACGAACGGTATTTTTTGACTCATCAAACAAAATACTAAGAGGATTAGCTATGGCAGCAGCGCTCACCATCGGACTTGTCGGCTACGGCAAGATGGGAAGGACAATCGAAAGGGAAGCAGAAAAACAGGGGATAACCGTATCGAAAATAATTACATCAAACGAAAATCGTGAGGGGGAAGCTATTCGATCTTTACGAAATAAAGATATTGATATTTTATTTGATTTTACAACTCCTGCCGCAGTTGTAAGCAATATACGGGCAGCAGCAGATGCTAAACTGAATATAGTTATTGGAACTACGGGCTGGTATGACGAGCTGGAAACTGTCCGCTCGATTGTTGAACAACACAAGATCGGGTTATTTTACGCGTCGAATTTTTCAATCGGCATGAATATTATGTTCCGGCTCGTCCGGGATGCAGTGCGGCTTGTAAACGGATTTCCCGAATACGATGTTTTTGTGCATGAGCTGCACCATACGCAGAAGAAGGATAGCCCGAGTGGATCTGCATTTACCCTTGCCAACATCATTCTCAATGAGTCTGCCCGAAAAAAGCGTGTAGAAACCGGGAACCTTTCCGGACGGATTGAACCGGAGGTATTACATGTTTCATCCACACGAGCGGGTTCTATTATCGGAACGCATCTCGTCGGATTCGATTCAGATGTTGATTCCATTGAGATAAAACATTTTGCAAAAAACAGGATAGGGTTTGTGCAGGGGGCGTTGCGTGCCGCACAATGGTTGAAAGGACGCACCGGTGTATATACTATGGAAGACTTACTACGGGTATAATTAAAAACAGGATACGTTATGAAATTACTATTTAAAGGTACCGCCCCGGCATTGGTAACGCCGTTTACCAAAAATGGCGACATAGATCTTGAGGCATATAAAAACCATGTTACATTTCAACTTGATGGTGGTGTCGATGCAGTTGTGGTGCTGGGTACAACCGGAGAAGCCGTTACGATAACCGAAAAAGAACGTCTGCAATTAATTGAAACAACTGTTGAAATTGTGAATAAACGCGTTCCGGTCATTGCGGGGACGGGCAGCAATGCTACTGCCGAATCAATTGAACGAAGTAAAACCGCAAAGGAGGCAGGTGCCGATGCGATATTATCCGTTACACCATATTACAATAAACCCACCGACGAGGGATGTTACCGGCATTTTGCTGAGATCGCAAATGCCGTTGATATTCCATCGGTAATTTATAATGTCCCCGGAAGAACGGGAAAAAATATGAACGCCGAACTATTGCTTCGGATTGCTGAGATCGCTCACGTTGCCGGTGTAAAAGACGCTTCCGGCGATCTTGGTCAGGTGATGGAAGTTCTTCGTAGCCGGCCGGAATCGTACGGTGTATGGTCTGGTGAAGATGATATGACCTTTGCAATGATGGTACTTGGTGCAGATGGTGTGATATCCGTTGCCTCAAACGAAGTACCGAAAGAATTTTCCGATATGACACGTGCATGTCTTGATGGGAAGTATGACATCGCACGTCAATTACATTTTCGATTGCTTCCATTGATGAAGGCGAATTTTATCGAATCAAATCCTATTCCCGTTAAAACGGCGCTTGCACTAATGGGGAGGATGGCAGAATCATTCCGTCTTCCGCTCGTATCTATGGAGCAAAAGAATAAAGAAAAATTACAGGATATTTTACGTTCGTTATCCT
>SLIA01000179.1 GCA_007135935.1 Wenzhouxiangella sp. | reverse complement strand
TGCGTTTCATAGACGCTCCTCACTAAAAGGATCTTTCAACAACCTGTTTTTCTTCTGTGGTCATATCTTCTTCAGGGATGACACCAGCCATTAACAGGCCGATTTGTTCCTTTGTGGCAAGTTTGGATTCGACAATAGCAATAATCTCTCCCCGAAACATCACAGCAATGCGATCTGAAAGCTGCATAATTTCATCCAATTCGGGTGAGACGAGTAGTACCGCACAGCCCTCATCACGTTTTTGAAGGATGCGGTTATGGATGTATTCGATCGAGCCAACATCCAATCCCCGGGTGGGTTGTGAAGCCATCAGGAATTGAATGGGGCGAGAAAGTTCACGGGCGATAATCACCTTCTGCTGATTACCACCGGAAAGCGTGCCAACGGGTGTCAGCGCGCTGGGTGTACGGATATCAAAATCACTGATCAATTGCTTGGCATGATCGAGGATGATTTGATATTGGAGGGTTGCTCCTTTAGAGAAAGGTTCTTTGTAATAGGTACACAGAACCAGGTTTTCAGCCGTTGGGAAGGGCAGCACCAGGCCATCTGCCTGGCGGTCTTCTGGGACGTGGGCTGAACCTAATTCGGTTATCTTGCGGGGTGAGGCCCTGGTGATATCCTGCCCTAACAAGGTGATTGTCCCGCTTTCGGGTTTGCGCAACCCGGTAATAGCTTCAACCAGCTCAGTCTGACCATTCCCCTGGACACCGGCG
Organism: Wenzhouxiangella sp.; assembly: GCA_007135935.1. GTDB lineage: Bacteria > Pseudomonadota > Gammaproteobacteria > Xanthomonadales > Wenzhouxiangellaceae > Wenzhouxiangella. Next base: position 4,198 of record SLIA01000179.1, on the reverse strand, counting down.
ATCCCAAGTATCTCACCGGCGCGCACGTTTAGGGATACTTTATCAACAACCACATTTTTATAGACATCGGTAACGATCAAATCCTCAATTTCAATGATGACCTGACCTGGTTCATTGTCTTTTTTCTTCACCATCAGGCTGACTTCCCTACCCACCATCATGGCAGCCAGGCTGTTTTTATCAGCTTTATCTGGTGTGGTCTCGCCCACCACGGCCCCATTGCGGATGACCATGATGCGATCTGCAACCTCGAGCACTTCACGTAATTTATGCGTGATAAAGATGATCGATTTTCCCTTATCTGAAAGAGAACGCATAATGTCGAAAAATTCATCTGCCTCTTGGGGTGTTAATACGGCAGTGGGTTCGTCAAAGATTAAGATCTCTGCATCCCGGTAGAGCAGCTTGACAATTTCAACTTTTTGTTGAATGCCGACCGGCAAATCCCTGACGAGATCGTTGGGATTGACATGGAGGTTAAACTGATCAGCAATAACTTTGATTTTCTTGGCAGCATCAGCGCGATCAAGAAATTCACCATATTTAACGGATTCCAGTCCCAGCATAACATTTTCAGCCACTGTAAAAACTGGGATGAGCATAAAGTGTTGATGAACCATACCAATACCCACCTCGATGGCGTCCGTCGGTGAATTGATCTCGGTTTTCCTGCCCTCGATGATAATTTCACCTTCATCTGGCTGATAAAGCCCATACAGGATGTTCATCAGGGTGGATTTTCCAGCGCCATTTTCACCCAGCAAAGCCAGTATTTCGCCTTTGTTTAATTTCAGGTCAATGTTGTCATTGGCTAATACACCCGGAAACTGCTTGGTGATCCCCCGTAATTCAAGGATTGGAAGAGTCGAGTTTGGCGTCATAGAATCCCCGTTTCTCAATAAAAAATCAACGGTTTTTGATAAGTCTTAATTAAAATTCGGGTTGGAGCAGCGCTCCAACCCGATTATGGTAACTTGTCGTGCTACTCCAGAACAATGACACCAGCAATGATGTCTGCTCTGATCTGGTCGAGTTCAGCCTGGGTCTCAGCTGAAATCAGGCCTGATAGCTCGTGGAAGGGGGCGATGTCCACACCCTCATTTTCCAGTGTGCCGACTGCATTGCCACCGGTGAAGGTACCGTCAACTACAGATTGGATCACTTCAAAGGTGGTTGCATCCATCTTCTTCAAGACCGAGGTCAGGGTAATAGCGGCATATTCAGGGCTGGTTTCTACCCAGTCGGAGTCAACGCCGATTAAGTAGGCATTGCCCCGCTCCTGGATGGCTGCAGCTGCGCCAAGGCCAACCGGGCCGGCAACGGGCAGGATCACATCGGCACCCTCATCCATCAGGGATACAGCCAGTTCACGACCCTTTTGCTGATCAGAGAAATCCATTGAGAATAGGCCAGATCCGTCTGCAATGTTGTAGCCGAGGACTTCAACGTTGGTGCCTTTAGCCTGGTTGTAGTAATCAACACCCTCCACAAAACCTTTCATGAAGATGGTCACTGTTGGGATGGGTAACCCGCCGAAGGTGCCGACCTTGCCGGTCTGGGTGACAGCAGCTGCTGCATAACCAGCTAAGAAGGCAGCCTGATCGGTCATGAAAATTTGACCAACAACATTGTCGATGGGTGGATCATAGGCATAGTCAACAATTGAGAAGTATTGATCTGGATTGGCCTCTGCAGCGGCAGCGGTCGCATCACCAATCAGGAAGCCAACGGTGATGATCAGGTCGCAGCCGTCATCCATCATGGCTGTGATGTTTCGCTCATAATCTGCAACTTCCTGGGATTCGAGGAATTTTCCTTCAACACCCAATGCCGCTTCGGCATCCTGGATGCCCTTCCAGGCAGTTTGGTTGAAGGATTTGTCGTCGATACCGCCGGTGTCGGTGATCTGGCAGACTAAAATTCCGTCTTCTGCCGGTGCAGCCGGACCGCAGGCAGCCAGCAAGAAGCTGGCAATAATAATGATGATAAATATTGACATTCGTTTTTTGAGCATGAGAGTCTCCTCCTAAAATAGGGTTGGGTTGGTATTAGTAGATTTTCTAATTCATCCACTACCATAAGTATAAAACGAATTCTGTTAACTTACAAGACTCAGTTTGCTAAAAATAACCTTAAGAAGATTTATGGGTAACTACTCAGGCTGCAGGGGAATCGGGGGGTTTGTGTGGCGGCTCCGCTGCCACACAAACCCCCCGCTCCTTCACCTGCAGGATAGGCTGAGTAGTAACATTTATGGTTTTGAAGTTAAAACCTAGGAGGTGTGGTCAAGTCGGCACCACACCTCCTTAAGTACTTGCGATCAATATTTTGAAGTTTACGGTTCAATTTCCGCAATTACGGTTTCGATTTTTGCTTCTCCTTTGCGCACGCCCAGCATCATTACCAATGCCAAAGCCATGAAGACTGGCCCGATGTACATGATGACGGAGTAATCCTCTCCCGCCAGAGCAACGAACCAGCCATTGACGTTGGGTCCAATAATGGCTGCCATGGTGGAAAATAAATAATAAAGGCCTGTATATGTGCCGATTTGAATGTCATCGGTCATGTCAACAACCATCGGCAGGGAGTTGATGTTAATAAATGCCCAACCGATACCGGCAAACATAAGAATTACACCGACCCAAGGCACAGCACCCAGGACAGGCAGGGTTGTCAGAACTGTGGTCAGGAAGGAAACAGAAAGGAATGCCATCAAGAGCATACAGAGACCCATCAGAACAATTCCAAAGGAGATGGACTTTCTGCGTCCAATTTTTCCGCCGATGAGGCCAGAAGGTAGAGCAAAGATCACAAACAATAAGGACAGTTGACCCAGCAGCCTGACACCATCCGCTTCTGCCAAACCCAGATGCCGATTGGCATACAATGTGAAAAATGCCTCAATGGCGTTGTACGCGACGAACCAGAACATGATCGCCAGGAAAATGCGGATGGCGCTCTTATCTTCATCTTTGACGATCGATTTTACGCTCTTAATTAATTCGGGTCGCTGCGCATCCGGGTTGTTGTTGAAGACTTTTGGCTCTCGGATGAAGGCAAAGACCAAAATAGCAGCTATGACGACCAATGCAGAACCGAGCCAAAACGGGAAACCTTCGTTAATTTCATACAAGGTCGCACCGAGCAGGAATGAAATGATTGCGCCAACACCACCCATCAGGTTGATGACTCCATTGGCCTGGGAGCGGAATTTTGAGGGGGTGATATCGGGCATCAACGCCACTACGGGTGTCCGCCAGATGGCCATGGAGAGGATCAGGGTGACCTTTCCTGCGAGGAAGACGGGCAGGGTGGCTGCTATTGGCAGAATACCAAAGGCAACCGCTGCAATCGGTGCCCCAAACAGGATGAAGGGCAGGCGCCGACCGATGGGCGTGCGCAGCCGGTCTGACCAGGCACCGAGCGGGGGTTGGATAAATAAGGCGGCAATATTATCCAGTGTCATCAGGAAGCCGATCACGGCCGGCCCAATGCCAAAGCGGTTGGCCAGGAAAAGGGGAACAAAGGCGTTATATGTTCCCCAGATCACACTGACGCCAAAAAAACCAAAGCCTAACAAAAAAGTTTTCGGGTAATTCAGTTTGTCTTTTGTCATAATTTCTCCATTAATATTGATTGATATAAGGGTTTGATTATGGGTTGGGTTGATATCCCTTAGCTGCTAAAAATGCCAGGTCATCTTCATTTAGATCGGCTTTTTCGAGCAGGTCTGGTCTGTGTTGGAGTGTGCGGGAGAGGGCTTGATGACGCCGCCAACGGTCGATTTCGGCATGGTTTCCTGAAAGTAATATATCTGGTATCTTCCAGCCGCGAAACTCAGGAGGGCGGGTGTAATGAGGGTATTCGAGCAGTCCGGTGGCAAAGGAGTCATCCTGGGCTGCCTCAGGGTCGCCGAGCACGCCCGGTAACAGCCGTGTGACAGCATCGATGAGTACCAGTGCGGGTAATTCACCCCCGGTCAGGACATAATCGCCAATAGAAATTGTATCTGTCACCAGGTGTTGGCTGATGCGCTCGTCAAGGCTTTCATATCGTCCGCAGAGGAGTGCCAGGTGTGGTTGTTCAGCAAGTTCAAAGGCAATCTTTTGGTTGAAAGTGCGTCCCTGGGGTGAGAGCAGGATCACGGGGCAACACGGGGGCTTTCCCAGGATACCCTCAACGGCTGAGAAGACCG
>SLIA01000019.1 GCA_007135935.1 Wenzhouxiangella sp. | reverse complement strand
GTCGGCCAGGAACACGCGCCGAACACGATCGCCGAACAGCTTGCCGCTGTTGCGGATCATTTCCAGAACCTCGCCCTCGTCGCGCGCGCGGAATTTCTTCTGCGGTGCGGTGTACATCTCGCAGTAGGTGCACTTGTTCCACGAGCAGCCGTCGGTCACCGGCAGGATCAGCGAATGCGCCTCGCTGGGCGGGCGGAACACCGGCTCGACGTAGCGGATGGGTTGGGTAGGGTCAGTTTCGGCCATGGTCATGATGGTACATGAAACAAATCCGTCGTCCCGGAATCGACGAAGGCGATGTCCGGGACCCCGCACGGTGGCCCTGGCTCGGCGTTGAACAACGACGGGCGCCGTTCAGGCTGCCCCGTGTGCGAGCCCCCGGATCGGGCCTACCCCGGACTTGATCCGGCGTCCGGGGCGACAGGTCCCAGGATTTTCGTGCTCAGCCCGCTGCCAAGCTTTCATCTCCGGCCTGGCGAGCAAACACCAGTTCGTCTTCACTGGCCTCCACCGTGATAGTGTCTCCGGGGCCAAACTCGCCAGACAGGATTTTTTGTGCCAGTGCATTTTCAAGCTTCTGCTGAATGGCGCGCTTGAGGGGTCTGGCGCCGTAGACCGGGTCGAAGCCGACGTTGCCGAGCAGGTCCAGGGCCTGGTCGGAGATTTCCAGTGCCATCTCGCGATCGGCCAGGCGTTTGCGCAGGCCCTCGATCTGGATCGAGGCAATGGCGCGGATCTGCTCGCGATCGAGCGGATGGAAGACCACGATCTCGTCGACGCGGTTGATGAACTCCGGGCGGAAGTGGGTGCCGACGACCTCCATCACCGCGTCCTTCATGGTGTCGTAGCCCTGGCCCGCCAGCTCCTGGATGCGGTCGGAACCGAGATTGGAGGTCATGACGATGACGGTGTTGCGAAAATCCACGGTGCGACCGTGGCCGTCGGTCAACCGGCCGTCGTCGAGCACCTGCAGCAGGATGTTGAAGACTTCCGGGTGGGCCTTTTCGACCTCATCGAGCAGGATGACCGAGTAAGGCCGACGGCGCACGGTCTCGGTGAGGTAGCCGCCCTCCTCGTAACCGACATAACCCGGCGGCGCACCGATCAGGCGCGCCACGGCGTGCTTTTCCATGAACTCCGACATGTCGATGCGCACCATGGCGTCTTCGGTGTCGAACAGGAAGTTCGCCAGCGACTTGCACAGCTCGGTCTTGCCCACGCCGGTAGGGCCGAGGAACAGGAATGAACCGTTGGGGCGATTGGGATCGGCCAGCCCGGCGCGCGAACGACGGATGGCATCGGACACCGCCTTCACTGCCTCGTCCTGGCCGATGACGCGCTCGTGCAGCGCGTCTTCCATCTTGATCAGTTTCTCGCGCTCGCTTTCGAGCATCTTGGACACGGGAATGCCGGTCCAGCGGCTGACCACCTCGGCAATCTCCTCCTCGGTGACCTTGTTTCTGAGCAACTGGAAGTGGTCGGTGGTGTCGGCCGACTCGGCCTGATCGAGCTGGCGTTCCAGCTCGGGAATGCGACCGTGCTGCAACTCGGCCATGCGCGAGAGATCCTGGGCCCGGCGGGCGTTCTCCAGTTCGGCACGGGCACGCTCCAGCTCTTCCTTGATGTGGGTGGCGTCCTGTACCGAGGCTTTTTCGGTCTTCCAGACCTCGTCGAGGTCGGCAAACTCGCGCTCGAGCTCGCCGATCTCTTCTTCCAGGTCGGCCAGGCGCTTCTTCGAGGCATCGTCGGTTTCCTTCTTGAGTGCCTCGCGCTGAATCTTGAGCTGGATGAGCCGACGCTCGAGCCGGTCCATGGCCTCGGGCTTGGAATCGATTTCCATGCGGATGCGACTGGCCGCCTCGTCCATCAGGTCGATGGCCTTGTCGGGCAGCTTGCGGTCGGTGATGTAGCGATGCGACAGGGTGGCCGCGGCGACCAGTGCCGGGTCGGTGATATCGACGCCGTGGTGGACCTCGTAGCGCTCCTGCAGCCCACGCAGAATGGCAATGGTGTCCTCGACGCTGGGTTCCTCGACCAGCACCTTCTGGAAGCGCCGCTCCAGCGCCGCGTCCTTCTCGATGTTCTCCCGGTACTCGTTCAGGGTGGTCGCGCCCACGCAATGCAGCTCGCCACGCGCCAGCGCGGGCTTGAGCATGTTGCCGGCATCCATGGCGCCTTCGGCCTTGCCGGCACCGACCATGGTATGAATCTCGTCGATGAACAGGATGATCTGGCCTTCCTGCTTCTTCAGGTCGTTGAGCACGGCCTTGAGCCGCTCCTCGAACTCGCCACGGTACTTGGCCCCGGCAATCAGCGCGCCCATGTCGAGTGAGAGCACGCGCTTGTTCTTCAGCCCCTCGGGCACCTCGCCGTTGACGATGCGCTGGGCCAGCCCCTCGACGATGGCGGTCTTGCCCACGCCGGGCTCGCCGATCAGCACCGGGTTGTTCTTGGTGCGACGCTGCAGCACCTGAACGGTGCGGCGGATTTCCTCGTCGCGGCCGATGACCGGATCTAGACGCGACTGCTCGGCCTTCTCGGTCAGATCTATGGTGTATTTCTTCAGCGCCTCGCGCTGATCCTCGGCGTTGGGGTCGTCGACCGACTCGCCGCCGCGCACCGACTCGATGGCCTGCTCCACGCCCTGCTTCGTGACACCGGCCTGATGCAGCAACTCGGCCAGCCCGGTCTTCGATTCCAGCGCGGCAAGGACGAACAGCTCCGATGCGATGTAGGCGTCGCCACGCTGATTGGCGATCTTGTCGGTCAGGTTGAGCACCCGGCCGAGATCATTGGACATGTTGATCTGGCCAGCTTGGCCGCTGACCTTCGGAAAGCCCTCGACGCGTTCACCCAGCGCCGAGCGCAGGGTATTGACCTGGGCGCCGGAGCGCGCCAGCAGACCGCGGATACCGCCGCCCTCCTGGTCGAGCAATGCCACCATCACATGCTCCGGCTCGAGCATGGCATGATCCATGCCCACGGCCAGGCTCTGCGCCTCGGCCAAAGCCTGCTGAAACCGTGCCGTCAGTTTATCCATACGCATAACGGATTGACTCCCCTGCTGATGTTCGAGTTATCCACAGGGGTGGGGGCGCGGGGCGGGCGCTTCAAGGTGGGGACGTCGTTTGGTCGTTTGGTCGTTTGGTCGTTTGGTCGTTTTGTCCGGCTGGGTTCGGGCGTCCGAGCCACTTTCCATCACTACCGGCTACATTTTTCCGAGCGACGAAAAGACAAAGAGACAAAACGGCCAAACGACGAAACGACACTCCCTTCAAACATCCCTCACCGCCAGCATCCGGATCTCCGTCATGTCTTCGATCGCAAACCGTATCCCTTCCCGCCCCAGGCCGGAGTCCTTCACACCGCCGTAGGGCATGTGATCGACGCGGAAGGCGGGGATGTCGTTGATGATCACGCCGCCCACTTCCAGGCGGTTCCAGGCCCGGTGGATCTTGCCGATGTCGCGCAGGAACAGGCCGGCCTGCAGACCGTAGCGCGAGGCATTGATGACATCGAGCGCGGCATCGAAGTCGCTGAACGGCTCGAGCACCAGCACGGGGCCGAAGACTTCTTCGTCGTAGACCCGGCAGTCGTGTTCGACCCCTTCGAGCACGGCCGGGGTAACGACCGCACCGTCGCGTTCACCGCCGACCAGGCAGTGCGCGCCTTTCTCGACCGCTTCCCCGATCCAGTCGACCACGCGCCGGGCATCGTCTTCGGTTATCAGCGGCCCGACAAAGGTCTCGGGATCGCGCGGATCGCCTTGCTTCAGTGCTCCGACTTTCTCGACCAGCCGGGCCTTGAGCTGCGCGTAGATGGCCTCGTGCACCTGCACCCGCTGCACGGAAATGCAGCTCTGACCGGATTGATAGAAGGCGCCGAACACCAGTCGATCGACGGCGTCGTCGATGTCGGCATCGGCATCGACCAGGCAGGCGGCGTTGCCACCCAGCTCCATGACCACCGGCTTCTTGCCGGCCTTTTCCTTGAGCATCCAGCCGACCTTGTCCGAGCCGGTAAAACTCAACAGCTTCAGGCGTTCGTCCTCGGCAAAGCGGGCGGCCTCGTCACGATGCACCGGCAGGATGGAGAATGCTCCGTCGGGCAGGTCGCACTCGGCCAGGGTTTCGCCGATCAGCAGCGCGCCTACCGGCGTCTTCTCGGCGGGCTTGAGAACGAACGGGCAACCGGCGGCAATGGCCGGCGCCACCTTGTGGGCCACCAGGTTGTAGGGAAAATTGAACGGGGTGATGAACGACACCGGACCGACCGGCACGCGCTTCCACATGCCCCAGAAGGCCTCGGCGCGCTCGGCGATGTCCATCGGCATCACCTCGCCACCCATACGGGTCGCCTCCTCGGCGGCGATCTCGAAGGTCTCGATCAGGCGGCCGACCTCGCCCCTGGCATCGCGGATGACCTTGCCGCCCTCGACGATCAGCACCTCGATGAGTTCATCCTCGCGCTCGCGGAAACGCCGGGCACAGTGCCTGAGCGCATCCCGTCGGCGGTGCGAGGGCAACTCGGCCATGGCTTCGCGCGCCTCGACGGCCGCGGCAATGGCACGGTCGATTTCGGCATCACCGGCCTGCGAAACCCGGTACGCCAACCTGCCCGTGTGCTTGTCGAGCACCTCCAGGTCCTCATTGGCGAAAACAGCGCGGTTGGCCAGGTAATACGGATAACACTGCACGGTCACGACGATCACTCCACGAATTCGGCTCGAAGCTCAGAATAACGCAAGCACCGCGCATACTGGCAGATGCGATAATGGGAGAAGGCGAAAAGACAAAACGACAAAACGACGACGCGACGAACCAACGAACCAACGAACCAACGAACCAACGAACCAACGAACCAACGAACAAACGAACAAACGAACAAACGAACCAACGAACCATGGGCCACAGACTTTCAAAAATC
>SLIA01000063.1 GCA_007135935.1 Wenzhouxiangella sp. | reverse complement strand
TCGATACGCTGTCGGCCGGCATGTCGGCCGACCTCGAAGCCGCCATCGCCGAGGGCAGCACGATGGTTCGCGTCGGCACGGCACTGTTCGGAGCGCGCAACGCGGCTGGCACCTGAGACGACTGACCGAATAGAATGCACCCCATGGCAAACTCCACCCCCACCATTACCTTCATTGGCGCCGGCAACATGGCCCAGGCGCTGATCGGCGGCCTGGTGCAGGCCGGGCATCCGGCCAGGCGCATTCGCGTGGCCGACCCCAGCGCAGACCAGCGCCAGGCGGTCTCCAGGCAGTTCGGCGTCGAGACGCACGAAGACAATGCGCGCGCCGCCGACGGCGCCGACGTCTTGATGCTGGCCGTCAAGCCGCAAGTCATGGACGCCGTACTGGACTCGCTGAAGGGCTCGATTCAACCCGAAACCCTGGTCATCAGCGTGGCTGCCGGCGTGACCCTGGCACAGATGGCGCGCGGACTCGACGATCATCGGCGTTGCGTGCGTGCCATGCCCAATACGCCGGCCCTGTATGGTGCCGGCATCACCGGCATGGTGGCCGACAAGGGCGTGGGCGCTGCCGATCGCGAACGCGCCGAAGAGATTCTCGGTACGGCTGGCAAGACGGTGTGGGTCGACAACGAGGCCCTGATGGATGTGGTCACCGCGATTTCGGGTTCGGGGCCGGCCTATTTCTTTCGCTTCGTCGAGCTTTTGACCCGGGCCGGCGCCCAGGCCGGGCTGGATGCCGCCGATGCCGCGGCGCTGGCCCGCCAGACCGCTTTCGGTGCCGGCACCATGCTGGCTCAATCCGATCTCGATGCCGCCGAGCTCAGGCGGCGGGTGACTTCCCCCGGCGGCACCACGGCTGCGGCGCTGGAGTCCTTCGCCGCCGGCGACTTCGAGCGCCTGGTCGACGAGGCCGTGCAGGCGGCCGTCCGCCGCGGACGCGAGCTGGGGCAGTCATGACGCCAGGTTCTGCGACCAACGCCTTCTCGTTCCTGGTCGAGACGGTATTCCATCTCTACCTGATCGCGCTGATGCTGCGCGTGCTGCTCGAGACCATCGGTGCCGATTATTACAATCCTGTCTGCCAGGCGCTGATCAAGATCACCGATCCGGTGGTCAGCCCCCTGAGTCGCGTCCTGCCGCGCATCGGCAAGTTCAGCCTGGCCGGCCTGGTCGCGCTCTACATCATCCAGGTGATCTCGCTGGTGGCCGTTGGCCTGATCAGCGGCTGGGCGCTCGATCCCCTGGTCATCGCACTGCTGGCCGTCATGCGGCTGGTGCGCATGCTGCTGGTGCTGTACCTGATCCTGATCATCGTCGGCGTGATCCTGTCGTGGGTCGGACACGGTTTCCGGCACCCCATCGTGCCACTGATCTTTCAGCTCACCGAGCCGGTGCTGGCGCCGATCCGGCGCGTGCTGCCAAGCCTGGGCGGTTTCGATCTCTCGCCGCTGGTGGCCATCATCCTGATCCAGTTTCTGATCATCCTGCTTGGCGTTTAGCCGGCGACAGGAGTAGGATCAACACGAGACTGGCTTTCGGAGGTCAACATGGACTACAAGCAAACCGTTCTGGCAATGGCGGTGATGGCCGGATGGATGCTGGTTGCCACCGGCGCTGGCGCCGAACAGTCGGAGGACATCGGCGATCATGTGGTGCACTACAACACCATGAGCACAACCCTTCTGCCACCGGAGGTGGCACGCGCCCACGACATCCAGCGCTCGTCGTCGCGCGCGCTGCTCAACGTGGCGGTGCTGAAGAAAGGCGAGGAGGAAGGCGAGATGCCAAGCCCGGCAACCGCCGAAGTGACCGCCAGCGCGGTCAACATGACCGGCCAGCGGCGCAACATCCGCATGCGCGAGATCACCGAGCAGGACGCCATTTACTACATCGGCACTTTCCGGGTGCACGACGAGGAAACGCTGGACTTCACCCTGCGCGTGACCCCCGCCCATAGCGATCGCTCGCCGAGCGAGATCCGCTTCCGGCAGCAGTTCTTCGTCGACTGAGGTGGACCTCCAGCCTTCCCGGAAGGTACAGCTGGGCTAAACTGGCCGGATGACACCGGAACGAAAAGCACGTATCGAGCAGGTCGCCGCCTGCCGCCAACCGGACCTGACGGTCTTCATGGAACGGGTGCACAAGGCGCACAACGTGGCCGCCATTCTGCGCACCTGCGATGCCGTCGGTGTAATGCAGGCCCATGCCGTGCCCCCCGAAGGCGGCATCCCGCCGCTCAATCACACCGCCCAGGGCGCCCAGCGCTGGGTGAAACTGCATCGCCACCATGACGCATCCGCCGGGCTGCGGCTGCTGAAGGCGTCCGGGCACCAGGTCTATGCCGCCCACTTCTCCGACCGGGCGATGGATTTCCGCGAGCCCGACTACACCCGACCCACTGCGATCGTGCTGGGGACTGAAAAATTCGGTGTCAGCGGCGAGGCGCTGGCCGAGTGCGACGGCGAAATCATCATTCCCATGATCGGCATGACGCAGTCGCTGAACGTGTCGGTGGCCACCGCGCTGATCCTCTACGAAGCCCAACGTCAGCGTGCAGCCGCCGGCATGTATCGCCCGCATCCGCTCGATCGTGAACCGCACAAGTCGCTGGTCGAGTCCTGGCTGGAACGGGAATGGGCACGCCGCAAGCAGCCGCCGCCGACTGCCTGACGGCAGCACCGGTTCGTCAACAGGCTACAATTGGATGTGGGGAATGCGAGGGACTTGAAATGAGCAAGCTGTTTGACGAACAGCCGGGCATACCGCCGGTCTGGCAGGTGATTCCACGGTTCTTCCGCTACCCGCTCAACGCCGGCGTGCTACCGGTTCTGGGGTTGATCAGCGCTGCCTCGGCGCTGACTCTCGTGCCCGTGCTCGGGTTCTTCATCTGGCTGCTGCTGTGGGCCATGCTGTTCAAGCTCAGCTACGAGATCTTGAGCTCCACGGCCAGCGGCATGATGGACGGCCCGCCTTCGGTCACGCAGATGTCGGATGGCATCATGTTCAAGCACATCGGCCTGCTACTGGCGATGGGGCTGGGCTATGGCATTCTGGTCGGCGTGGTCGGCCCCGTGCTGTTCGCGATTGCGCTGGGCCTGTTCCTGATGCTGGCGCTGCCGGCGGCCATGATGACCCTGGCGATGACCCAGAGCCTGTTGCAGGCACTCAACCCGGTGATCTGGATTCAGATCATGCGCACCACCGGCTGGGCCTACATGCTGACCACGGCCTTTCTCCTCTTGATGCTGATGAGCCAGGCCCAGGCCGAAGCCTGGCTGCTGCCACTGGTCGGCGGGTCCATGCTGCTGCTGGTGATGCTGTCGACTTTCATCAGCGGCTACTTCATGGCCGCCTCGTTCCACCTGATGGGTTACCTGCTCTACCAGTTCCACGAGGAGCTGGGCATCGAGCTCGATGCCGCGGCCGTGCAGGCCGGGTCGGGCAGCGACGAGGCTCACCCGCTGATCAGCGAGGCGAACGCGCTGGTGCGCGAGGGGCAGGTCGAGGAGGCAGCAACCTTGCTGGGCGAGGAAATCCGGCTCAACGGCGCCGAACGTCCGGTCCATGATCACTACCGCAAGTTGCTGCTCACCCGGAACGACCGCACGACGCTGCTCGAGCACGACCGCGATTACGTCCCGATGCTGATCCATTCCCTGGGCGACCAGGCCGGGGCCCTGAATGTCGTCGCCGATTGCCTGGAAACCGACCCCGGATTCCGCCCGGCCAATCCCGATGACATCCTGCCACTGGCCAGGGTGGCTTTCGAGCAGCGGCGCCATGACCTGGTGCTGAAGCTGACCAGTGGCTTCGGCAAGCAACACCGCGCCCACCGCGATCTGGCCGAAAACTATTTTCTCGCCGCCCAGAGCATGCTCGAGCGCGGCGAGTCGCCCGAGCGGCCGGTGAAGCTGGTGCGCCAGTTGCGACAGCGCTTCCCCGACCACCCCCTGGCCGGGGACATGGCCCGTTTCGAGGCCAGCTTCGGTGCAGGCGCCGATTGACCCCGCGCCAACGGATGCAAAGTCGACCCAGAAATTCGTGCAGTATCCGGGTTATGTTTCCGACCGGTGCCGATGCAAGCGGCGGTAATGTCCCGCACGCTGATCACCGCTTGATTCCAGCCGTTCGGCCAGGACACCGATGGCTTCGGCATATCCCGCAACGGGGCGTCGACTGCGGCTCAGGATATCGGCCAGGTAACAGGCCCCGTCGATATCGCCCCACTGCGCCAGCCGGGTAGTCAGGGCGACGGCCAGGCTCGCGGGAATGGCCGGCGGCACTTCACGCGCCTGACGATGCTGGTTTAGCGCGTCGATGATCAATTCGCGCTGCTGCGAGGTCGCGCCGGGCAGACGCAGGATTCGTCCGACCGCGTACTCCAAATCCGGGGCATCGTCGCGAAGCCGGCACGCGGCCAGGTAAAGCGACCAGAGACGCGGCTCATCGGCATGCCGGGTCAGCAATGGCCGGAGCAATCGCTTGGCCCTGGCCGGCTCGAGATCGTCGAGCGCCTTCTCCGCCATGTCGACCGTGCGCCGGTCACGACGCGTATCCGCGGCCTGATCGCGGTCAAGCTGTTCGGTGCGGACCTGGCCGGTCCATACGGCGAGCAATCCGAGCACGGCGCCGGAAACAATGCCGCCGGCATGCGCCTCGTAAGCGATATTGCTGCCCTCGTGAATCGTCCAGGCGATCAACTCCCAGCCCAGCCACAGGGGCAGCAGAACCAGCGCGGGAGCACGCACGTAATCGAAATAGACAAACGCCCAGTAGAAAAACCGCACCTGGCGCCGCCCATAGATCACCGCCAACGCCCCCATGAGTCCGGCGATGGCGCCGGATGCCCCCAACAGCCCGACCCCGGTACCCCAGTTGACCGCCAGTGAGGTGGCGGCAGCTCCCAGGCCGCTGACCAGATAAAGAGACAGGTAGCGCAGCCCGCCGAGCACGGGCTCGACCAGGATGCCGAGCAGGATCAGAAACATCAGGTTACCGACCAGATGGCCGACCCCGGCGTGCATGAACATGTGCACGAACAGCCCGCCTGGCGATATCTCGTCGTAACGCAGCAAAAAGCGCAGGGTGAAGCTCTGGTCGCGGTCGGCCTCGAGTTGCGAGCGTGCCTGACGCCACCGGGCCAGTGCGTCGCTGTCGGCATCGACGACCCGGCCGTCCTCGAGCGCCCGGTGAAACGCCGGCTCACTGTCGATGATGACCAGGCGCATGTGGTCGGCCCGGCGATCCTCGCCCGGGGCAGGCAACCATTGATCGACCTCTTCGGGCGGCGTGTCCAGTCCGTGCGTGAACTCGCTCCACTCGCGGTACCAGCTCCACTCCTGCACGAGCATGCCCGAATCGATGTATCGATCAGCGGCGGCCTGCTCGACTGCCTGGTCCCCGCCCTGCAGAACGAAAAGCACCAGGATATTGATCAAGACCAGCGCCGCGGTGATATACGGGAAGTTCTCGCGAGTCGGTTGTCTGTCCAGCGGAAGAATCAGCAAGCGTCATTCTCTCCCAGGGGCTGCAGGCAGCCCACCCCGGCGCCACTGTGCTGCCAGGGGAGCCGGGCTAAGGGTACAGCAGCGTCTCGGCCCAGCCGCCATCCCTGCACTCGAAACAGACCCGCTCGTGCAGGCGCGACTCGCGTCCATACCAGAACTCGACCCGACGCGGCCTCACCCGCCGGCCCGACCAGTGCGTCGGACGCGGCACATCCTGGCCGGCAAACTTCTTTTCGTAATGCTCGACACGCTCGTGCAACTGCTCGCGACTGGCCAGCGCACTTGACTGTTTCGAGGCCCAGGCGCCGATCTGGCTGCCGCGCGGGCGCGTGGCAAAGTAGGCATCGGCCTCCTCGGGCGTCACCGGCTCGACCTGCCCCTCGACCAGCACCTGTTCGGCGATCTCGCGCCACCAGAACACCAGCGATACGTCGGCATGGGCGGCCAGATGGCTTCCCTTGCGCGATTGCAGGTTGGTATAGAAGACAAAACCGCGCTCGTCCATGTCCTTGAGCAGGACCGTGCGGGCTGCCGGCCGGCACGAGTCATCGACAGTGGCCAGAGTCATGGCGGTAGGCTCAGGCACGCCGGCCTTCTCGGCGCGATCGAATCCGGCGCGAAAGCGCTCGACCATGGCAGCAGTCATATCGTTATGCGTGGTCACGACAACAGGGCTCCGTATCCGTGTTGGTAGTCTGGAAACTGAAACTGGAAACCGCTGGCCAGCAGCCGGCGGTTGTCGATGCGCTTGCCCTGACCACCACCGTCGCCGGAGCCGAGCTGCCGCGGTGGCGGCACATCAAGGCGTTCGGCCAGCCAGCGCAGCACTTCACAGCGCGCCACCGGCCGGCAGTCGCTGGCACAGTAAACCGGCTCGGGCCGGGGCAGGTCAAGCAAATGTTCAAGTACGCCGGCGCAATCATCGGCATGAATGCGGTTGGTCCACTGCGGCGGCTCCGGCCGGCAACTCGCCGTGCCGGAACGGACCGATTCGAGCAGGTATTCCCGCCCGGGACCGTAGATGCCGGAGAATCGGACCACCAGCGATTCGCCGGCGGCAGCCAGGGCGACGTGCTCGCCTTCGAGCACAAGCCGACCGTTGAATCGGGACGGCACCGTCTCCGACCGCTCATCGACCCATTCTCCCGCGTCCTGGCCGTAGACGGCCGTGCTGGACACGAAGATCAAACGGCGCGGGCGCACCCGGTCGAGCAGGTTCGACAAGCCCTCGACGTAGGTTCGGCGATACGCGGACTCGTCACGCTGGCCCGGCGTGGCCTGGTAGATCACGACATCCCACTGGCGGTCGAGTGACACGAGGGTATCGGGCCGGGAGAGATCGGCGCTCAGCGGCGTGATGAACGAGGGAAGAACCGAAGTATTGCGTCTTAGCCCGGCAACCTGCCAGTCGCTGGCCTGCAGCCGACGGGCCAGCCGGATACCGAGGTCACCGCAACCGGCGATGAGCAGGTGCCGGGACACGGGCTCAACTGGTGGCTGTCGCCGGCTCTGCCGGCGGGTCGCTGTCGCCCTTGGGCGGCAGCATGCGCAACCAGATCAGCCACACCACCAGGGCATCGAGAATGATCAGGGCCTGCCAGAGATAGAGATGGAACCAGTTGAACCAGGTCATGTTCCACTGGCCCAGGTAGAACAGGCTGATGATGCGCACCAGGTTGAGCCCCTGGATGGCAACGAAACCGATGGCGAAACCGATCAGCTTGTGCTTGAGCGGGGCCGGAAACGCGAAGATGGCGGCGAACAGGATGATCAGCGCCTCGACGCCATTGCATCCCGGCTCGATGCTGACGGCGAAACCGGAATCCAGATCCCGTATCACCTTGCCCACCGACTCGACGCCACTGTCGAACAGCTCGATGATGAAGACACTGATGCTGGCGATCACCGAGGTGAACGGCAGGATCACGGCTTCCTGCACTGGTTGCAGCACCTCGATGGTAAACAGCACCAGAAGCAGGACGACGAACAGGATGGAAAAACGCAGCATCGACTCTATTTCGCCTGATTGAAGATAGGGTATTTCCCGGCCGCCCATATTACCGAATCCGGGGTGATGGCGCAGGCCTGCCTGAGATGCAACCGCGTCCCGCTGCAGGCGTCGCGTGGTAGCATTGTCAGCCAGTTCATGTGCCGTTGAGCGAGCCCGATGATTGCCCGACCCCGCCGCTGCCATTCATCGTCAGGCATTCTGGAGCCGGGCACCGGGCCGGGCCGGGAACGGGCGGCCTGAACGCCGGATTGACGATGACACGGATTTTTCTCATCGGCCCCATGGGCTCGGGCAAGACCACGGTCGGGCGACACCTGGCCAGGCGCCTGGGCATGGATTTTGTCGATCTTGATCACGAGATCCAGGCACGCTGCGGGGTCGAGGTCGCGGTCATCTTCGACATCGAGGGCGAGCAAGGATTCCGCAAGCGCGAAAGCGAGATGCTCGATGAGTTGAGTCAGCGGGACAATCTCATTCTGGCCACTGGCGGCGGCAGCATCCTGGATCCGCTCAACCGTCAACGATTGTCGGAGCGGGGGCTGGTGGTCTACCTGAAGACCAGCGTCAACCAGCAGTTGCGACGACTGGAGCGCGACAAGCAGCGCCCCCTGCTGCAGGCGCCGGACCGCCGGCAAAAGCTCATCGAGCTGGCCAAGGCGCGCAATCCGGTCTATGAGGACGCCGCGGAACTGGTCGTGGCCTCGGCCAACATTCCGCCTCCGGCCATGGCCGAGCGGGTGGAACAGGCCATCTGCAAGCATCTTGAGAGGGAAAGGATCGAATGAAGGTTGTACAGGTTGAACACGCCTCCGGCAGCTATCCGGTCTATGTCGGCCAGGGGCTGCTGGGCATGGCCGGCATCTGGGAGCGCCATCTTGGCGGTCGCGTGCTGGTCGTCAGCGACGAAACGGTCGCCGACCATCACCTGGGCCGTCTGGACCCGGTACTGGAAGCCCATGGCCGGCACCGCAAACTGCTGCTGCCGCCGGGCGAGGAGAACAAGACCGTCGCCCAATGGCAACGGGTGATCGATGAACTGGTGCAACTGGGCGCACAGCGCGACGCCACCGTGATCGCGCTGGGTGGCGGCGTGATCGGCGACCTGGCCGGGTTCGCGGCAGCCAGTTACATGCGCGGCATCCAGGTCGTACAGATGCCGACCACCCTGCTGGCCCAGGTCGATGCCTCGGTGGGCGGCAAGACCGGCGTCAACCACGCCGACGGCAAGAACCTGATCGGTGCCTTTCATCAGCCGGCCGCGGTGGTGGCCGATCTCGACACCCTGACCACACTGGGCAACCGCGACTACCGGGCCGGCCTGGCCGAGGTGGTCAAGTATGGCGCCATCCGCGACCCTCACCTGTTCGCCTGGCTGGAGGCCAATGCCGACGCACTGTCCTCGCGCCTGCCCGACATGCTGGCCGAGTGCGTCTACCAGTCGGTACGCAACAAGGCCGAAGTGGTCGCAGCCGACGAACGCGAGGCCGGCCAGCGCGCACTGCTCAATTTCGGCCACACCTTCGGCCATGCGCTCGAGACGGTCACCGGCTACTCCCAGTACCGTCATGGCGAGGCGGTTGCCATCGGCATGGTGCTGGCCGCGCGCCTGAGCGAACTGCTGGGCATGGCCGAGGCCGGCACCACCGACCGCCTGCGCGACCTGCTCGACCGACTCGGCCTGCCCACGCGGCTGCCCGATGACATCCGGCGCAACGAACTGCTCAGGCGCATGCGTCTGGACAAGAAGAACCGCGCCGACCAGATTCGCCTGATCCTGCTTGAATCCCTGGGCCAGGCGGTAGTTCGCTCCTGCCCGGCCGACGACATTCTCGAGGTATTGAAATCGACATGAATCCCCGCCACGACAGCTTGTTCATGCGCGCCCTGCGGCGCGAGGCAGTCGAACGCACGCCGATCTGGCTGATGCGCCAAGCCGGTCGCTACCTGCCCGAATACCTGGCCACGCGCAAGCGGGCCGGGAGTTTCCTGGACCTGGCCGGCACGCCCGAGCTCGCCTGCGAAGTCACCCTGCAGCCGATCGAACGTTACGGCTTCGATGCCGCCATCCTGTTTTCCGACATTCTCATCATTCCGCATGCCATGGGTCGGGGACTGGGGTTTGCGCCGGGCGAGGGGCCCTACTTCGAAAAGCCGGTGCGAACCGTCGGCGACATCGACGAACTGCCCGAGATCGACCCCAACGACGACACCGGCTACGTGATGGAAGCGGTACGCCTGATCCGGGCCGCCCTGCCCGAAACCACCCCGTTGATCGGCTTTGCCGGCAGCCCGTGGACGGTGGCTACTTACCTGATCGAAGGGAAGAGCAGCAAGGATTTCGCCTTGGCCAAGAAGCTGCTGTTGGCTGAGCCGGAGGCGGCAAGCCGGATGCTCAACCACCTGGCCGATGCCACGGCCGATTACCTGATCGCCCAGGTCGAGGCCGGAGCCGACGCGCTGATGCTGTTTGATTCCTGGGGTGGCGTTCTGTCGCCGCGCCTCTATCACGGGTTTTCGCTGGCGTCCCAGCAACGCATTGTCGAGAAGGTGAAACAGCATTGCCCGCACACCCCGTTGATCCTGTTTGGCAAGGGCTGCGGCCAGCACCTGGAAGCCATGGCCGAAACCGGCTGTGAGGCGCTGGGCGTGGACTGGACACTGGACCTGAGCGTGGCCCGCGCCCGCGTCGGCGACCAGGTTGCCCTGCAGGGCAACCTCGACCCGGCGGTGATGCTGACTTCTCCAAAGGTCATCCGCACCGAAGCGCGCCGCGTGCTCGACAGCTTCGGGGAAGGCCCGGGCCACATCTTCAACCTCGGACATGGCATCACCCCCCAGGTCGACCCGGACCATGTCGCCTGCCTGGTGGAAACGGTGCGCGATTACAGCCGCACGAACTGACCGGGGGCAACCCGGCGGAATTGCACAGGTGCCGGCTGCATTGAGCGTTGGCCAGCCAGCCTTCAGCCCTGCCTGAGTTGTTTCTCCAGCTTGGCCCAGGTGTCGCGCAAGGTCACGGCGCGATTGAATACCGGGCGCTCAGGCGTGCCATCGGGATCGGGCACGAAGTAGCCCAGTCGTTCGAACTGGAAGAAATCGCCGATGCCGGCCTGCTCGGTGCCCGGCTCCAGGCGTGCCTCGGGCAGCACCTCGAGCGAGGCCTCGTTGAGGTGCTCGACAAAATCTGCCGCCTTGTCGCCGCCGGGATGAGGCACTTTGAACAGGCGGTCGTAAAGGCGGACTTCGGCCTTGACCGCATGCTCGGCCGAGACCCAGTGGATGGTTCCCTTGACCTTGCGATCGGCGCCGGGCTGGCCGGACCGGCTCTCGGGGTCGAGCGAACAATGCAGCTCGACGAGATTGCCGGCCTCGTCCTTGACCACCTCGTCACAGCGAATGATGAAGGCGTTTCGCAAACGCACCTCGCCGCCGGGCTTGAGGCGGAAGAACTTTTTCGGCGCCTCTTCCATGAAATCGTCGTGCTCGATGAAGACTTCACGTGTCACTGGCACCTTGCGCGTGCCCATGTCCGGATTCTGCGGATGGCTGGGCGCTTCCAGCCACTCGGTCTCGCCTTCCGGGAAGTTGGTGAGCACGATTTTCAGGGGCCTGAGGACGGCCATGCGCCGCGGGGCACGGACGTTGAGGTCGTCTCTGAGGTTACGCTCGAGGACACCGAAGGGAATGATGCTTTCAGACTTGGTCACCCCGATCTCGGTGCAGAAGTTGCGGATGGATTCCGGCGTGAAGCCGCGGCGGCGCAGGCCGGCGATGGTGGGCAGTCGCGGATCATCCCAGCCGGAGACATGGCCTTCGTCCACCAGGCGGGTCAGGCGCCGTTTCGACAGCACGGTGAAATCGATGTTCAGCCGGGCAAACTCGATCTGATGCGGGCGCGAGGGGACGGGCAGGTGCTCGATCAGCCAGTCGTAGAGTGGCCGATGGTCCTCGAATTCCAGCGTGCATAGCGAATGGGTGATGTGCTCGATAGCATCGCTCTGACCATGTGCGAAGTCGTAACTGGGGTAAATGCACCAGTCGTTGCCGGTGCGCGGATGTTCCTGGTGGCGGATGCGATAAATGACCGGGTCGCGCAGATTGATGTTGGCTGCAGCCATGTCGATCTTCGCGCGCAGCACACAGGCGCCATCGGGCAACTCCCCGTGGCGCATGCGCTCGAACAACAGCCGGTTTTCGGCCACGCTGCGGTCACGGTGGGGGCTGTTGGTCCCGGGCTCGGTAAGCGTGCCGCGCTGCTCGCGGATGGCCTCGGCGTCCTGTTCGTCGACGTAGGCCAGGCCGTTGTCGATCAGGTGCAGGGCGTATTCATAGAGTGTTTCGAAGTAGTTCGAGGCATAACACTCGTTTTTCCACTCATAACCCAGCCAGCGCACATCTTCCTTGATGGCGTCGATATAACGCTGCTCTTCCTTCTCCGGGTTGGTATCGTCGAAGCGTAGATTGGTATGGCCGCCGAATTCGCGCGGGAGCGAGAAGTTGAGCACGATGGACTTGGCATGCCCGATATGCAGGTAGCCGTTGGGCTCGGGCGGAAACCGGGTCACGATCCGGTCATACTGCCCGGCTTCCAGCTCCTTGATGACGCGATTGCGAATGAAATTGGTCGGCGCACTCGGCTGCTCGTTGCTGCTCATCTGATCATGCCCGGTTAGGAAATCAAGCCGCCCATTATACCGATGCCCCCTGAGCCCGGAACCCTGAACCCGGGACCCGTCTTTGGGCTCACGCCTACCAAACTAGACCCACCCGGCGGCATGCGCTACCCTTCCCGGGCCGGACAACAATCGACAATACGGACCCAGCCCGATGAGCGAAGAGTTTCGATTCAACCACCACAAACTGTCCAACCGCATCCTGATCGGCCTCGGCCTGGGGCTGGTGGTGGGCCTGCTGATGAATTTCACCATCGCTGACATGGACTGGGCGCGCACCTGGTTGATCGATGGTCTGTTCGAAGTGGTGGGCGAAGCATTTGTTCGCTTCCTGAGTATGCTGATCGTGCCGATCGTGTTCGTTTCACTGATCACCGGCGTGTCATCCCTGGCTGATCCCAAAAGCCTTGGGCGGGTCGGGGGCAAGGCGATCGGCCTGTATCTTATTACCACCGGCATTGCCATCATCCTGGCTCTGTCGGCCGGGCAGATTTTCCAGACCGGGGTCGGCGCCAGCCCGGCAGACATGGAACCACCGCAGATTTCCGATGCGCCGCCGTTTACCGAAGTACTGGTCGACCTGATTCCGGCCAATCCGGTCGAGGCCATGGCCGAGGGCAACATGCTGCCCATTATCGTTTTTGCCATCCTGCTCGGGTTGGCCATGTCGTTCGCCGGCAAACCCGGCAAGCGTTGCGCTGATTTCTTTTCCGACTTCATGGAAGTGGTCATGAAGCTGGTGGGCATCGTCATGCTGATCGCGCCATATGGCGTGTTCGCATTGATTGCCGGGATGGCCGCCACTACCGGCTGGGGCACTTTTGCCGGGGTATTGAAATACGTGGTGCTGGTGCTTTCGATCCTTGTGCTGCATGCCGCCGTGGTCTACCCGACGCTGTTGAAGCTGTTCACCGGGCTTAGCCCGCTGGTGTTCTACCGCCAGATTCGTGACGTACTGGCCTTTGCCTTTTCCACGGCATCTTCGGGGGCCACCATCCCCGTCACCCTGCGGGCAGTGCAGGAACGCCTGGGGGCAAGCAACCGGGTCAGCTCTTTCACGGTGCCGCTGGGCGCGACCATCAACATGGACGGCACGGCCATCATGCAGGGGATTGCCGTGGGCTTTATCGCCCAGTATTACGGCGTGGATCTGAGCTTTACGCAGTACCTCATGGTCGTGTTCATGGTCATCATGGCTTCGATCGGGGCGGCCGGTGTACCGGGGGTCGGCCTGATCCTGCTAGCCGGGGTGCTGGCCCAGGTCGGGTTGCCGGCCGAAGGCATCGCGCTCATTCTCGGTGTCGATCGCCTGCTGGACATGACACGCACCGCGGTCAACGTAACCGGCGATGCTACCGTGACCTGCATCGTGGCCGACGGCGAGAACGAACTGGACAGGGAGCGGTTCTACGACACCGCTCTGCCGGAGGCCGATCGCAAGGCAAGCGCCTGACCGGCAGCTTTTCAAGCCAGTTTCAAGCCGCCGCGCAGCCTGGCAACACGCCCTCCAGAGCAAGGGCGGCTCGGGCTTCCACGCTCATGCCTTCGGGGTTATCCAGCTTGTCGACGTAGTCGAGACGGTGCTGCAGGCCGCTGCGATTGGCAATCTGGATCGCGAGACCGGGACGGGCGTTGAGCTCGAGCACCAGCGGCCCATGATGTTCGTCGAGCACCATATCCACCCCCAGGTAACCCAGCGGCACGGCATCGAAACAACGCGCCGACAGCCTGACCAACTCCGGCCAGGCCGGCAGGCGAAAACCGGTGACCGACTCGCCGGTGTCGGGATGCTGGTCGACGATGTCATGGTGCATCACCGCCGACAGGGTCAAGCCGCTGTGCATATCGATACCGGCACCGATCGCACCCTGGTGCAGGTTGGCCTTGCCGCCGGATCGTCGCGTAGGCAACCGCATCATGGCCATCACCGGCACACCGCGAAACACGATAATACGAATATCGGGCACCCCTTCCGGGGCGATTGGATGCAGCACCGGATCGGTACGCACCAGCGCCTCAATCAGGGCTGCATCGAGCTGGCCGGCCAAAGAGTACATGCCGGCGAGTATTCCGGAGACGTGATACTGAATGTCGGCGAGGCTCAGCAAGCGCCCACCAGGGCTGACCCACTCCTTTCCGCGCCGGCCGAGCGTCACCATGACGCCGTCACCCCCGGTGCCGGTGGCCGGCTTGATCGCAAACGCGTCCAGTGTGCGCAAGCGGCGCGCCAGGGCGCCAGCCTGGTACTGGCCTCGCACGACGCCGAGCTGCTCGGGCACGGCAATGCCGTGGGCCTTCAGACGAGCCTTGCACAGGATCTTGTCATCGACCAGCGGGTAGAGCCGGCGGGGATTGTGTTCGAGCACGTAATGGGCGTTGCGGGCATTGATGCCAAGCACTCCACCGGCTCGAAGTTTTCGGACCAGACCGATCACAGCTCTTTGGCCAGACGGTGGAACCGAATCAGCTCCGCCAGGCGGTAGCCGGAATAGCGGCCCATCAACAAGGTCAGGCCCAGCACGGTCAGCAACAACTCGGGGAACACGAACACCAGGTGCTGAATGCTTTCACGCGTCATCATGAAAAAGGCCATGGTGGCAATCAGGGCGGTGCCCGCGGCTTCGATCAGGGCCTCGTGGGGACCACGCTCCTCCCAGACGATGGACATGCGCTCGATGACCATGGCAATGATGACCATCGGGAACAGGCCGACCGAGAGGCCGACCTCCCAGCCGACCTGGTGGCTGGCCAGGCTCAGAACCACCATCAGGGCGACGACAATGATCAGCACCGCCGTCAGCCGCGGCACCAGCAACAAACGCAGGCGCTCCAGGTAAAAGCGCAAGGCCAGCCCGCAGCCCACCACGACACTGAATAACACCAGCCCGCCCCAGAGCCCGGTTTCCCGGAACGCCAGGGCAACCAGCACGGGCATGAAGGTGCCGAAAGAACGCAGGCCGACCACGTTGCGCATGAGAACCATGATGAAGCCGCCAATGGGAACGAGCAGCAGCACGGCATAGACGGCCTGCGCCTGGACCGGCAACTCCAGCAGACTGGACTTTGCCGCCCAGGCACCGTGTCGAACCGCGCGCTGCTCCGCCAGGTCGAGCGCACCCAGTTCGTTCCTGCGAATGGACCACGTCAACTCGCGCAGCTCTGCCCCCTCAACAGTCACGACAGGTTGCTCTCCCCGCCACCAGATGAGAAAGTTTTCCGGCAAGCCCTGGCGACCCGTTTGCGGATCGAAAAAGAGCCACTGTCGACCATTGTGAACGGCCAGCAAACGCTCGGGATGCGCCCTGCGCTCGGTGGCCGTCAGGGTAAAACCATTGACTTGCTCGGTGGGTATGCGGGCACCGGCCAGCAAGGTTCGAGCGATTCGCACCGGATTGTCCCGGTACTCGGGGCTGCCCAGAAACAGCGCCATTTCCTCGCTCGGCGAGGGGCTGTTGATGCGGGCAACCATCTCGGCGGCGAAGGAGGCGATATCCGCGGACTGACGGCGGACGTCGTCGACGACCGATTGCATCGCCGTTGCAAACGGTTCGGGCAAATCCGGAACATCGGGGTAGGTCGGGGCGGGAGCAAACTCCTCCTCCCCCCGGTCTGCATAAAACACCCCGCTGTAGTAGAGCAACTGCCTTTGACTGGCTCTGCGCACAGCCCACACGGCGCGGCGGTCCCACCGATCACTGTCGGTCGTCAATCCGTAACCACGGGAGATGAAATTCTCGCGCAACAAGCCCAGCCCCGGCGTGACGCGAGGCAGGGTCAGCTCGACCTTGACCGGCCCCCGATCCGGGATTACGACCAATCTCGCCTCGGCGGTCCAGGACTCTTCGATTTCGCCTGGGTTGAGTGGGTAACCCAGAGAGAAGTGCTTGTGGGCGACCAGCAGCAGACCGGCAGAAACCAGGAGCAGGCTGACGATCAGCCAATGGAACGAGCGAGTCATCCGCCCTCACCCGTGGGGGCACACTGGGGAGAAAAAAGGAACGTTTCTCCGCTGTCGATCAGGGCATACCCTTCCAGGGCGCTGCGGCCGAGCAACAAGGGATAGATGAAGTTACTCCGGTCAATCAGATTCACCTCGACGACACGACGCTGATCGCCGAGGCAAATGGGCAGCTCGATAACCGGCCGTCGCTGGTACTCACCGCTGTGACGAACGATACGGACATTGCGAACCAATGGCTTTTCCAGAACGGCCTGCTCCTCGCTTTCTGGATCAGTCACGGTAAAACGCACCCAGCGCTGATCATCGCGCTCGAAACGTTCGATATCAGTGGCGTCCAGCGAAGAGTTTGCCGCACCGCTGTCAAGTTTGGCCTTCATCGAGAACTTTCCGTCGAGCAACTCGACACGCTCGACCCAGCCAAAGATCTCGAGATGATGGGCGTCGACCTCATCAGCCAATGCATTGGCCCACACAGCAATCAACAGGCCAGCCAGACTGACTCGAATATGTACAGAGAGCAACCGGATCATGGTAGGAACGATGGATTGCCAGGGAAGGGGAGGGGATTATAGCAATTTACTCTACACGCATAACCCAATGAGGAATATACATTTTCTTAACTTCCCGCGAATAAGGGAGAGTCTGGATCCAGCCGCCGACGCTACCTCGTCGTGTCGATCAATGCATTCATTGTCGTCCGTCGGCCACGCGCGCGGACAGTCGTCGAGTGGTGGCTTCTTGGCCACGGCAAACCGCCTCCACTCTACAACCTGCGCAGGGCCGACCTTCAAATCACAACAACGCGAACACCGGATCAAAGCGCAGGTCGGGGTCACATCACCGACGGACAGCGATCAAGCCTTCCGAGATCGACAAAATCGAACACCTGGTCTTGTCGGTGGATTTATTGTCGACCGTCGGCCACGTAGGACCGACCTGCAGTTTCAAGCTGGCTCTTCACGCTCACGGGAAAACCGCCGGCCCGAGACGGCCGGGTCTGCCAGTCGCTGACGAGGCACCAAGCGCAAAAAAAGCCCCGAAACTCTAGGGAGTCTCGGGGCTTTCAGGATAGATGCCTGGCAGCGTAGCCCGGCGCGGCAGGGCGGTTTGCGGCGACAGCCGCAAGAAGCCTTGCCGCAGAGGGCGGCCACGCGTGACCGTAGGCACTGCCAGG
>SLIA01000047.1 GCA_007135935.1 Wenzhouxiangella sp. | reverse complement strand
CGGGTACCCACTACACCTACACCAACGGCGTGATCGTCAACGACCTGGTCATTACCTGCGAGTTTGGCGGACAGTATGCCGCCCAGGATGCCGAGGCGCTGGCCGCCTACGAGCAGGCCTTTCCCGACCGCACCGTGATTGCGGTCGACTGCAGCGGGATCATCGGAGCCTCCGGCGCACTCCACTGCATCGTCAAGCACAAGCCCTTCGACGAGCGTTTCTCCGACCGTCCGCCGTATTACGACTGGGGTCGTGGTCGCTGAACAGTAGCGGTTCTCCGCGTGGCCGGAGCCGCTACAATACGCGCCATGGCTACGAGATACTTTGGAACCGACGGAATTCGAGGCCGGGTCGGCGAGGCGCCGATCACGGCCGATTTCGTCCTCAGGCTGGGCTGGGCGGCCGGGCGCGTGTTCGTGGAGGAGTTCGGCGAGGACGCGGCGGTGGTCATCGGCAAGGACACCCGCATTTCCGGCTACCTGTTCGAGTCGGCGCTGGAAGCGGGATTTGCCGCCGCCGGCGTCGATGTGCTGCTGCTCGGCCCCATGCCCACTCCGGCCGTCGCCCACCTCACGCGCAGTCTGCATGCCGTGGCCGGCGTGGTGATATCGGCCTCGCACAACCCCTTCGAGGACAACGGCATCAAGTTCTTTTCCGGTCAGGGGCAGAAACTGGACGACCGGCTTCAGGCCGCCATCGAAGGCAAGCTCGAAGAGCCGATGACGCATGTCGCGCCCGAGCAGCTCGGTCGCGCGTCGCGTGTCGACGATGCCGTTGGCCGTTACGTCGAGTACTGCAAGGGCACGGTCACTTGGGGCACGCGGCTGGATGATCTCAAGATCGTCGTCGACTGCGCCAACGGCGCCACCTACCGGATCGCCCCCGAGGTGTTTCGCGAACTGGGTGCCGAGGTCGTCAGCATATTCGATCAACCCGATGGGTTGAACATCAACCGCGAGTGCGGATCCACTCATCCCGACAACCTGGCGCGCATGGTGCGTGCCGAGCGCGCCGATCTCGGCGTGGCTTTCGACGGCGACGGCGACCGGGTCATCATGGTCGATGGCCAGGGCAACCTGGTCGACGGCGACCAGATCCTGTTCGTGCTGGCCGAGGCAAGGCACGCCAATGGCGGCCTGCACGGCGGTGTGATCGGCACCGTGATGAGCAACTTCGGTCTCGAGGAAGCGCTGCGCGAGCGCGGCATTCCCTTCGAGCGCAGTCCCGTCGGCGACCGCCACGTGCACGAATGGCTGAGCCAGCGCGGCTGGGTGCTGGGTGGTGAATCATCCGGCCATATTCTCTGCCTGGACCGCGCCACGACCGGCTGCGGCATCGTCAGCGCGCTGCAGGTCATCGAGGCGCTGGCGCGAACCGGTAAATCGCTGTCGGCGATGACCGCGGGCATGGTCAAGTGCCCACAGGTGATGATCAACGTGCCTGCCGGCGGCAACGACCGCGTCTGTCTCGACGGTAACGAGGACATTGCCCAGGCCGTCAGCCGGGTGGAAAGCGAACTGGCCGGGCGCGGACGGGTGATTCTGAGGCCGTCGGGCACCGAGCCGGTGGTTCGGGTCACGGTCGAAGGTCCGGATGCCGGGGAGGTCAAGCGGCTTGCCGAGCAGTTGGCCGATTCCGTTGAACGGGCGCTGAAGGCATGAGTGCTCTCGAGACCGGCATTCCCGTGCTGTCGCTCAACGACTTCGATGGCGGTCGGGGGCATTTCACGGATGTTCTGGGTCGTGCCTGGCGGGAGTTCGGCTTCGTCGGCGTCACCGACCACGGCATCGACGACGAGGTCATAGAGCGGGCCTACGGCGCGTTTCGCGACTTCTTTGGCCTGACAGATGAAACCAAGCAGCAATATCATCGCCCCGGCATCGGTGGCGCGCGCGGCTACACGGGATTCGGCATCGAACAGGCCAAGGGTCACGATGTCCCCGATCTCAAGGAGTTCTGGCATGTCGGTCGCGAGATCGAAGGCGAGAACCCGTATCCCGGCATTCTCCACCCCAATGTCTGGCCTGAAGAGATCCCCGGTTTTCGGGATGCGGCGCTGGCGGTTTACCAGGCACTGGAAACGGTTGGCAACCGGGTGCTTTCGGCTGCCGCCCTTGATCTGGGCCTGCCTGCCGACTGGTTCGCCGACAAGACCGATCATGGCAACTCGATTCTGCGGCCGCTGCACTATCCCCCCATCGACAATGCACCGGAAGGTGCCGTTCGTGCCGCCGAGCACGAGGATATCAACCTGATCACGCTGCTGGTCGGGTCGAAAGAGCAGGGGCTGGAGATCCTGACCCGCGACGGTCGCTGGATTGCGGTGACGACACTACCCGGCACCATCGTGGTCAATGTCGGTGACATGCTGCAGCGGCTGACCAACCACGTCTATCCCTCGACCACCCACCGTGTCGTCAATCCACCGGGCGAGGCGGCGCGACAGTCGCGCTACTCCATTCCGTTCTTCCTGCATCCCAACCCGGACTTTGTCATCGACACCTTGCCGGGCTGCGTGAGCGACGACCAACCGAACCGTTATCCGGAATCGATAACGGCCAATGAATACCTGCTGGAACGGCTGCGCGAGATCAAGCTGATCCAGTGACGAGATAGCGCTCCGGGTCAAAGCGACGCAGGCGCCATCGGAATCCCAGGGTGTAGCCGGGCCAGATGGTGGTGTTGCGGCCGCTTTCGGGGTGGAGGTACCAGCTGCGGCAGCCGCCGGTATTCCAGACCGAGTGCCGGTGCCGGCGGGCGAGCATGGCGTTCCATTGCTGCTGGGCCCCGGCGCGAACTTCCAGTGTCTCGACACCGCGCCGGTCCATATGGTCCATCGCTTCGAGCAGGTAGCGGATCTGCGATTCGATCATCATGACCACCGAGTTGTGACCCAGCGCGGTATTGGGGCCCAGCAGCATGAACAGGTTGGGAAAGCCGGAAACGGTCGTGCCCTTGTAGGCCTGCGGACCGGCCTGCCAGGTCGCCGCCAGATCCTGTCCGTTGCGGCCGATGATCAGGCCTTCTGGGACGGGATCGGTGGCCTTGAAGCCGGTAGCGAGAACCAGGACATCGGTTGCGCGCCGCCGCCCGTCGGCATCGACGACGGCATCGGGTTCGATCCGGTCAATGCCGCCGGTGACAAGTTCGACGTGTTCTTGGTTGAATACCGGGTAATAGTCGTTGGCCAGCAGGACCCGCTTGCAGCCGATGTCGTAATCGGGTCGCATTTGTTCGGCCAGATCGGGGGCGTCGATCTGTCGCCGACGGTGCCAGTGGGCCAACAGGCGGTGACCGGCGGCCAGGCGGTTGCTCAGCAGAAAAGCCGGCACACGCGTTTCTGACACTGCCCAGATACCGAAACGGGCGAGCTTTTGCAACCAGGGCAGGCGTCGGTAGAGAGCGCGCCAGCGCGGACCGATGGCCCGGTCAGGCCGGGGAATGATCCAGTTGGGCGTGCGCTGGTAGACATCGAGTCGTTTCGCCTGCCGAGCGACGTGCGGAATCAGTTGAACGGCCGAAGCGCCGGTGCCGACCACGGCCACACGGCGCTCAGACAGCTTGAGATCTTCTTGCCACTGCTGCGAATGCACGACCTCGCCGGCGAAGTCCCCGAGTCCCGGAATGTCCGGCCAGGCCGGGCGGGAGAGGCCGCCCAGGGCGGCCACCAGGACATGGGCGCGCCACTGTCGACCGCTGGCATCGCACAGGTGCCAGCGTCGCTGTTGCTCGTCCCAGGCCGCGCGGGTGATTTCGGTTCGCAGGCGAATTCGGTCATTCAGACGGTATTGCCGTACCAGGGCTTCCAGGTAGGCCTGGATCTCGGCCCGCGGAGCGTAGCGGCGGGTCCAGTCCGGGTTCGGCGCGAAGGAGAAAGAATACAGGCGCGACGGCACATCGCAGGCACAGCCCGGATAGCGATTGACCCACCACGTGCCGCCCACGCCCCCGGCCTTGTCGAACACCGCAAAGTTCTCAACGCCGCGCTGACGGAGCTGGATGGCCGCCCCCAGACCGCCAAACCCGGCACCGATGATGGCGACTTTCAGGTCGGTTGGTTCGTCGCAAGTCATGGCGTGTCGAGTCTAGCCCGAATCGGGCTGGGCATGAGGAACAAGGATCAAGGCGCAAGGATCAATAGGACGAAAAGACAAAACGACGAAGCGACAAAACGACAATCAGCCAACCAACCTCACCCCTGACGTTCGCGCACCCAGTCGAGCAGTTGGCTGACGTCGGCCTGGATGTCTTCGGCCATTTCGACCTCGTAGCCTTCCCGCTCGGAGTCCATATCTTCGATGATCTGGGGTGGAAATGCCTTGCGGGCATCGTGGGTGGGCATGTGCTTGATGCGTTCGTGCATGTCGTGGATGGCCGGGTAGCGCCGCGGGAAATCCGCCTTTTCGGGCATCACCAGGTGGTCGAGCAGCACGGTCAGGCGGATGCAGCCCTCCGACAGCTCGCACTGTTCCTGCTGCATGGCCATGGAGATGAGCTTGATGCTTTCGTACAGATTGTCGTTGTGGGCGTCGATTTCCCGGCGGCGCTTGCGATGCCGGTCATAGACCTGCCACCAGAGGAAAGCGGCGTAGGCGGCCAGCGCCAGGATCACGAGCAACCCGAGGCCAAGCAGTATCCAGAGGGTGGTGGTCATGGTGGCTTCGTTATCTCGGTCGCGGTTGGGAAGCTTCTACGGTAACCGAAAGGGTTGGGGAGCGGGTGAACGGGTGAATGGGTGAATGGGTGAACGGGTGAACGGGTGAACGGGTGAACGGGTGAACGGGTGAACGGGTGAACGGGTGAACGGGTGAACGGGTGAACGGGTGAACGGGTGAATGGGTGAATGGGTGAATGGGTGAATGGGTAAGAGGCGACGGGTGAAAGGCGAAGAAGAGTAGGTCGGGGTCACATCCCCGACGGACAACATCGCATGCGCCCCCACCGGCCGG
>SLIA01000272.1 GCA_007135935.1 Wenzhouxiangella sp. | reverse complement strand
GGTGGCCGAGTTGAGCGGCAGTGGGCTGGAATATCAGCGCCGGCTGGCGGTGGCCATGTACAATGCTTCAGTCAGTGAACTGTACCCAGATGGTGACAGTTGGCACCCCGGTGTGGTCAACCGCATCGAACATCTGGAGGCCGAGAGTCTGGTCACACTGGCATGACATTCACTCCATCAAGCAGGGAAATATCGCAGTGACGGACAAGCAGGTGGTCATCATTACCGGCTCGAGCCGGGGCATCGGCCGATCAGCAGCAGAATTGCTGGCCTCGCGGGGTTACGCGGTGGTGATCTCCAGCCGCAATCAGGAGAGCTGCGAAGCCGTGGCGGCCGACATTCGCGCACAGGGGGGTGAGGCCATCGCCCAGGCCTGTCATATCGGGCGCGAGGACCAGTTGGCAGCCCTTGTCGAAACCGCCGTCGATCACTACGGCCGCCTCGATGCGCTGGTGATGAATGCCGCGAGCAATCCGGTCTACGGTCCGTCCGACCAGGTCGATCGTGACGCATTCGACGTGATCATGCGCAACAACGTCTACAGCGCCATGCGGTTGGCGCACCTCGCGCGGCCTCACCTGACGGATTCGGACAACGGTGCGGTTGCGCTGGTGTCATCGATTGCCGGCAGCTTCGGCAACCAGGCCATCGGCGTGTACGGCATGTCCAAGGCCGCCGAGAACCAGCTGGTGCGTAACCTGGCGCTGGAGCTCGGACCGCATGGCATCCGCGTCAACGCGGTAGCCCCGGGGCTGGTCCAGACCGATTTTGCCCAGGCTCTGCTTGACGACGAACGCATGGTGAAGTATTTCAAGCAGACAACGCCTCTAAGGCGACTGGCCGAGCCGGAGGATATCGCCGGTGTGATCGCCTTTCTGGTCGGTCCGGATTCGCGCTGGTTGTCGGGGCAGGTGCTGACCGCCGATGGCGGACTTTCGGTCACCGGAGGATTCTGAAACCATGTCAGGCCGAGTGCTGAGTGTCATCCTGATGGTTCTGGCCGGCTCGTTCGGATTGGCCGGTGTTGCCCAGGCCCAGGTCTATACCTATGTCGACGAGAACGGCATTACCGTTTACACCGACCGCAAGCCGGACAACTCGCGTTACCGTGTGCGCAACCTCGGGTGTTTCGGCACCTGCAGGACCGGGGTGGACTGGGACCGGACACCGCTGAAGAACGGCGAATTCGCCGACGAAATCGCGGCGGTGGCCGACGTGTTCGGTGTCGATTCCGCCCTGATCCGGGCAGTCATGCACGTGGAGTCCTGGTTCCAGGCCGATGCCGTCTCCAGTGCCGGTGCCCAGGGCCTGATGCAATTGATGCCCGCCACCCAGGTACGCTTCGGAGTCAGCGATCCGTTCGACCCGCTCGACAACATCACGGCGGGTGCGGCCTACCTGGCCTGGCTGCTGGAAGAATTCAACGGTGACCTGACCCGCGCCGTGGCCGCCTACAACGCCGGCGAGAACGCCGTGCGGCGGCATGGCGGGGTTCCTCCCTTCGCCGAAACCCGCGAGTACGTCAGACGGGTCAATATCATGTACCGGCGATACCGCGGCGGCTCCTGAACCCGATTGAAACGCTTCGCGGTCAGCGCACCACGGTAACGGTGCAGCGGGCGAAATCCACCACGCGCTTGGCCACCGACCCCAGCAGCAGCCGTTCGAACAGTCCCTTGCTGCGATGACCGACGACGACATGCGTTGCCCCGATTCCGGCGGCCAGTTCGAGAATGCGTTCGACCGGGTGCCCCTCGAGCAGGTGAGTTTCGACCTCGACCGAGCGTTCCGTGGCCTGCTCGCGGGCGCGTGACAGTTCCTCGTCGTGGCGCTGGCGGTGACGCTCGATCAGGGCGTGGCGCTCTTCGGCCTCGGCCAGTTCGATGTCGGCGCCGTGTACCACCGCAACAACGTGCAGGGCAGCGCCGGTCCAGTCGGCCAGGTCGAGCGCATGGCGAAAGGCCTTCCAGCACTGGTGCGTGCCGTCGATTCCCACAAGTATGGCATTCGTCATTCGGATACCCCGGAAGTGAAATTTGTACTTCAGTCACCATAGCGCCGATGGCTGCGGGAGGTGCTTGACCTGGATCAAGCTCCCCGCACGGGCAGCGTGACCTCGAAGCGCGTGCCGTCAGGCAGTCCGATCGCGCGTATGTCGCCACCGTGGTGGCGGGCGATCAGGCGCGCGATGTACAGGCCCAGGCCGAGATGGATTTGTTTGCCCTTGTCGCTGCGGCACGACACCATGGAATCGAACAGGGTTTCGGCCACCGTCTCGGAAATGGCCGGGCCGGGATTGTCGACCTGCACGATGGCGCGCCGGCCGCGCCTTTTCAGACACAGGCGAATACGGGACCGATCCGGGCTGAAGTCCACCGCATTGTCGACGAGCTTGTCGAGCATCTGGGCGAGCAGATCCGCCGAGCCCCGGACGACGACTGATCGGCTGGAAGGCTGATCCAGCTCGAAATTCCGCTCGGGATAGGTGACTTCGCAGCCGGCCACATAGTCTTCGAGCAGGCACTGCAGGTCGACGGCCTCGAGGTGTTCGGCATCCAGCGCTTCTTCCACGCGGGCGGCCTGGCTCATCGACTGCAGGATGCTGCCGAGGCGTCGGCATCCCTGTTCGGCACGCTGCCGGTAACGCTCACGATCCCCGGGATGTTCGACTTCCTGCAGATTGTCGAGCGAGGAGCGGATGGTCGCCAGAGGCGTGCGCAGTTCATGCGCAAGCTTGTCGGCCAGTGTTCTGAGGTAGTGCTGGTGCTGGTACTGGCGCTCGATCAGATCGGCCATGCTGCGGCCCAGGTCACCGATTTCGTCGGGTGCGCGGGGCGAGGGGATCGGTTCGACGACCCGTCCGTCGGCCAGAACGGCGGATTCGGCCCGGTCGCGCAGTCGCCGGATTCGCTCCGACAGCACCACCGCGAAGCCGATCAGCAACAGGGCAATGGCCAGCATGCCCGCCAGGCTGGTTCCGAACAGGCGCAGCACGGCCTGGTTGGCCAGCACCAGCAATTCGTCGGCGCTACGCTCGAGAATCACCTGGCCGACAATTTGATCGTCAATCCCGACCGGCGCGCTGGCCATCACGACCACGCCGGCGCCGCGATTCGAGCTCATCCATTTCGCAGCAGTGCGGTCGGCCGAGCCCGGCAGCGACACATTAGCCGTATCGTTGTCCAGGTGGGGCCGCTCCGGCAGGCGATCGCCGAGCAGGCGTTCGAACAGGATCGGCGTCGTTGCCGGCGACTGGCCGGTTTCACGGCGAGTATCGTGCTGGGCCAGCACCCACCCGTGCACAGTGGTGGCCCAGGCGCGGGTATTGTCGGGTACCAGCCGGGTCAGGCGCTCGTCGAGCTCCGGGTGCCGGCGAATCAGCGGCTGCATGCCGTCGGATCGTGCCTGGCCGACGACCTGGCGCCCGGAACCGGCATCGACATCGTGGACAATCAGTCCCAGGCTTTCCGGGCGCGGCGGGTCGGCGACCTGAAGCTCCAGTGTCCAGCCGCCGCGCCGTGGTTGCCAATCGCCCTGGACCCGGATCGAGCCGCTGTCGTCTCTGGCCTCGATCCAGCCGGGAGCCAGCGGGGCCAGCTTCAGCGGATGATCCCGGCCATCATGGCCAATAGTCAGCTCGACCCGGTCGCCCGGGCCGTGCTCCGGGTCGGTGAAGACCAGCGACTCGTCGTCGACACGCAGCAGCAGGTGCAGTCGTCCACGCCGGCGTTCGGCCAGCAGCAGGTGCGCGATCAGGTTTTCCGATGACGATTCCAGCGCCCGGGCCTGATCCAGCCAGCGTTCCCAGTCACCGTCGTGACCGTCGATATGGATATCACCTTCGAGCCGATGGACATACAGACCATCGTGAGGTCCGGCCCAGGATTCGGGCAGGTCCGATGCCAGCGTGCGGGCGATGGCCGTGGCACTGTCGATCAGTGACTGCTCGTGGGCGTGTCTCAGGGACTGTTCCAGGGTTTTGACGAATTGCCAGCCGGCAACGGGAATCAGTACCACCACGACGGTGATGGCCAGCAGCTGGCCGCGCAGTTTCATCGCACCCAGCGATAGCCGGCGCCGTGCACGGTTACCAGTGCGTCGAAGCCGGGATCGACGGCCTGGAACTTGCGCCGGATGCGCTTGATGTGCGAGGTGACGGTGGTGTCGTCGACCACCAGGCTGGCTGCTTCCATCAGCTGGGTGCGGTTGCGCACATGCCCGGGATGAGAGGCCAGCGCATGGACCATCCAGAACTCGGTCACCGTCAGTGCCACGGGATGTCCCTGCCAGCTGACAGCCAGCGCTTCGCTGTCGATTTCCACATCCCCGTGACGGATCAGTCGCGGCCGGCGCTGATCGTCACCGACCGCGTCGATGCGCCTGAACAACGCCAGGATGCGCGCCAGCAGGTGCTGGGTGGAAATGTCCTTGGTCAGGTAATCGTCGGCCCCCAGGCGCAGCCCTGAAACGGCGTCGAGATCGGAATCCCTGGCGGTCAGGAAGATGATCGGCAACTCCTGCGAGCGCGATCGCAACTGTCGGCACAACTCGAAACCGCCCTCGGGCTCGCTACCCAGGCCAATGTCGATGATGACCAGATCGGGCAGGGGGCCGCCGAAGGCCTGCTCGGCTTCGGCGCGGCTGGCGTAACCGCGGGTGGCAAAGCCGTAACGCTCCAGGGCTTCGCGGTAGTTGTCGCGAAGCACGGCTTCATCTTCGACGATGGCAATGACGCGGGATGTCACGGGATGAGAAGGCCGGGAAAGTTGTCGGGGGGCGGCTTGCCACAAGTCTGCCACATTTCTTCTCCGAATTGCCATGCCGACGACCGTCTCCTGCCTGCCGCAGACGCTTCAATGGTGCCCGACGACCGATCGCAAACCGCACCATCGCAAGGAGAAGCGCACATGAAGCACCCGAGAATCATTTCTGCCATTCTGCTGGCTGTCCTGTCCGGTTTGAACTGGGCGGCCACGCCGGCGGGGTTGTGGCTGGAAGCGACCGCCGATTCGGCAGAGGAACCCGCCCTGTTGCTGGCCACTGACGTAAGTATTACCGTGACCGGGCTGCTGGCCGAGACGACGCTGACTCAGCATTTCGTCAACCAGACCGACCAGTTTGTCGAAGGGCGGTACCTGTTCCCGCTGCCGGACAATACCTCGGTCGAACAACTGGATATCGTCATCGGCGAGCGCCGCATCGAAGGCGAGATCCAGGAGCGCGGCGAGGCCCGCCAGAGTTATCGCCAGGCCCGCGACAGTGGCCGTGCCGCCGGCCTGGTGGAGCATGAAGTGGGCAACCTGTTCGTGACGCGAGTGGCCAATATCCCGCCTGGCGAACGGGTCGAGATTCGCATCGGCTATCGGCAGCGTGTCGACCATGCCCACGGGCGTTTCAGCCTGCGCTTTCCGACCACGGTGGTCCCGCGCTTCGGCCATTCCCTGTCAAGTGTTCACGCCATGCCCGACGGGGGTGCGCGTGGCGCAGGCAGGTTTCAATCCAGCCCGCTTGCGCTCAGCGTGGATCTGGCGCCCGGCATGCCGCTGGCATCGGTCGAGGCCAGCCATCACGAGATCTGGACCGAACAGCGTGGCGAAGCCTGGCGCATCGAGCTGCGCGACGAGCTGGTCGACTCGCGGCGAGATTTCGAACTGGAGTGGACGCCGCAAGCTACCGGCGCGGTGGAGATTGGCGCTTTTGCCGAGCAGCGCGGCAATCATGAGCACCTTCTGCTGATGCTTACCCCGCCGAACTCGTTCGAGGCGGTGGACACCCCGCGCGAAGCCATTCTCATCATCGACACCTCAGGCTCCATGCGCGGTCACCCGATGCGCCAGGCACGCGAGTCGCTGCTGTTCGCCCTGGCCAGCCTGGGCCCGGAGGATCGTTTCAACGTCATCGAATTCAACCATCGTACCCGGGCGCTGTTCGAGGATCCGGTCGATGCAACGCCCGACAACGTGCTCGAAGCCAAGCAGTGGGTGTCGAGATTGACCGCCGGTGGCGGCACGGTGATGGGCCCTTCGCTGGCCATGTCCATGCGTGATCCGGTGCCGACCGGCTTTCTGCGCCAGATCGTGTTCGTGACCGACGGGCTGATCGCCAACGAAGCCGAGGTGCTCGATCAGGTACGCAGCGACATCGGCGAGAGCCGTCTGTTCAGCGTGGGCATCGGTCACGGGGTCAATTCCGAGTTTCTGCGCCGATTGTCCGGTATCGGCCGGGGCAGCCACACCCTGATCGGTGAACTGGATCAGATCTCCCGGCGCATGAGCGAGCTCATCATGCAGCTTGAAAGCCCGGTGCTTCACGACATCGAGCTGGACTGGCCGGGCAGTGCCGAGATGTATCCGCGGCGCCAGCGCGATCTCTACGTCGGCGAACCGTTGATGGTGACCGCCCGGCTTGAAGATTTGCACGGCGACCTGGTCGTGAGAGGGGTCAGCGTCGGGCGGCCGTGGCGCGAGATCGTGCCGCTGGAAGCCTTTCGGCCGGCCGCCGGTGTGGCGTCACACTGGGCCAGTCAGCGTATTGATGCGCTGGAAGGAGAGCGGGACCGGGTTGTCGATACCGAAGCGATCGACCGGGAAGTGCTGGCCACGGCCCTTGATTACGGGCTGGTTTCGTCGCGCACCAGCCTGGTGGCAGTCGATCGAACGCCGCTACGCTCGCGCGCCGATGCGCTGTCCGCCCACGATGTTTCGGCCGGACCGGCGCGCGGTCGCGACATGCAGCTTCGTGCCATGCCGGCGACCGATGCGGGCAGCTTCAATGCCTTGGTGCGCGCGGCTGTCGCCTTGTTGCTGGTCGTGCTGCTGTTCTTCGGGCGCCAGCCCCACGCTCGTGACGAGGAGCAGCCATGATCCGCAACAGCCTGATGATCGTGGTGGCGGGCATGGCCGTCTGGTTTCTGTACCAGGCGGGCATGGTGCAGGGCAAGGCCTGGTTGGGTCAGTACCTGCTGGAGCGAGCCTGGAGCCAGTCCCGCGCCAGTGGTGAGGCCGCGGCCCCCTGGCCCGGTGCCGTCAGTCATCCGGTGGCGAGGCTGAGGGTGCCGCGCCTGGAGCTGGATCATCTGGTCCTCCACGGCGTCGATACCCCGGTGCTGGCCTGGGGGCCGGGCATGGAGACCGGGCCCAACGGGCAACGTCTCATTGCCGCGCATCGCGATACGCACTTTCGCTCCTTGCAGGGGCTTGAAACCGGCGATCAGGCTCGGCTCCAGCACGCCGATGGCCGTATCGAGCACTGGAAGGTGGTTGGCATCGACATCGTCGATGCACGCTACACCGCAATCGACATGGCCCATGGCAAGGAGCAATTGCTGCTGGTGACCTGTTATCCCTTCGATGCATCCGCCGCGGGCGGTCCCCTGCGGCTGGTCGCCAGCCTTCACCCCGCGTCCACGCAACCAGCCGAGGAAAACATATGACCACTCTGACCATCGACGAACTGAGCCGCTCGCTGCGCCGCAAGATGGGACTCTCGTCTTCCGCGACCCACCTTGAACCAACCGATGGCGGCGCCCGGACAGCCGTCATGACAGGCACTGCCCATCAATGGGATAATGTGGCACTGAATTCGAACAGTCCGGAGCCTCGAGCAGGTGAGCGAAGCACGACGCATTCCCATCGCCGTGAAGAGCGGCGAAAAGATCCGAAAGCCGCAGGGCTTTACCGCCATACGTGACGGCATCAAGGCACGCGCCGGTGCCGAGCCGGCGCCGATCGGGCGCAAGCCGAAGTGGCTCAGGGCCCGCCTGCCGCAGGGCGGCAAGTACGAACAGGTGCGCGACAACGTCAACACCCACCGGCTGGCCACGGTCTGCCAGGAATCCAAGTGCCCCAATATCGGCGAGTGCTGGACCAACGGCGTGGCCACCATCATGCTGATGGGCGATGTCTGCACCCGTGCCTGCCGCTTCTGCTCGGTCGATACCGGCAATCCGCGCGGCTGGCTGGACCCGGAAGAGCCGGCGAATTCGGCCGAGTC
This sequence comes from Wenzhouxiangella sp., assembly GCA_007135935.1. Classification (GTDB taxonomy): domain Bacteria; phylum Pseudomonadota; class Gammaproteobacteria; order Xanthomonadales; family Wenzhouxiangellaceae; genus Wenzhouxiangella. The sequence continues at coordinate 9,368 of SLIA01000272.1, read as the reverse complement.
GGTGCGCATCATGGATCTCAAGTACGTGGTGCTGACTTCGGTCGACCGCGACGATCTCGAAGACGGCGGGGCCGGGCATTACGCGGCCTGCATTCGCGAGATCAAGAAGGTCAATCCGCAAACCGCCGTCGAGGCGCTGACGCCGGATTTCCAGGGTCGCCTGCACGATGTCGAGACCGTGGTCGACTCGGGGCTGGAAGTGTTCGCCCAGAACGTCGAGACCGTGCGCCGGCTGACCCACCCGGTGCGCGACCCGCGCGCCGGCTACGAGCAGACGCTGAGCGTGCTCGAACACGCCAAGAAGTACCGCCCGCAAGTGCTGACCAAGACCAGCCTGATGCTGGGCCTGGGCGAGACCACCGAGGAAGTCATCGAAACCATGGACGACCTGCGCGCCATCGGCGTCGACATCGTCACCTTCGGCCAGTACCTGAGGCCCACGATCAACCACCTGCCGGTCGAACGCTACGTCACGCCCGAGGAGTTTCGCGAGCTGCGCGAGATCGGCCTCGAAAAGGGCTTTCTCGAAGTGGTCTCCGGCCCGCTGGTTCGTTCCAGTTACCGGGCCGATCGCGTCTTCGAGAAAAACAACTGCGGCATCGACGACAGTACTGCCTGATGGCGCGGGGGCTGGACGCCGAGTCCCGCGAACGCCTGCTCGAACAGCTGGCGGCGCTGCTCGAGCAGGCCCGCGTGCAGCGCCGCACACTGACTTACCTGGAAGTGGCCGATGCCCTGGCCATGCCGCCGCCTCAACGCATTCACAAGACCGCCCGCCTGGTCGAGATCCTGCTCAAGCGCGATGCCCAGGCCGGTCGCCCGTTGCGATCGGCCCTGGTAACCAGCCGCGCCCGCCCCGGACGCCCGGCCGAAGGATTCTTCGACCGGGCGCGACGTCTGGGTCTGTACGACGGCAGCGATCCCGATCAGTTTCATGACGACTTGCTGGCGGCGTTGTTCGACTGAGCCGGTGGCGGGAATCGGTGTACACTCCACCGGCACCATCGGTGCAACCCCTTTTTCGATTCGTGAACCGCAATGAACAAGAACCTTCCGTTTCTCCTGCTGGCCGTCATTTGGCTGGCAGCCTGTGACCAGGACCGTACTGAACCCATGGCCACCACGCCGGAAACGTCAGCCGAACAGCCCCAGCCCCCCCTGGCCGAACCTCGCGAGCATGTGGTCGAGGCCCCGGGAGGAGAACGGATCGATCCGTGGTACTGGCTGCGTGACGACGAGCGCGCCGACGAGGACATGCTCGCCTACCTGGAAGCGGAGAATGCCTACGAGCAGGAAATGCTGGCGCACCTGGCCGATTTGCGCGGGGAACTGGTCTCGGAACTGCGCGGACGCATTGCCGAGGACGATTCGACCGTGCCCTGGTTCGACCGAGGCTTCTGGTACTACACGCGTTTCGAATCGGGCCATGAGTATCCGATTCATGCCCGCCGCAAGGGCGATCTGGATGCCGAAGAGCAGGTCATGCTGGATGTCAACGAAAAGGCCGCCGAGCATGATTTCTACCAGGTCGGTGGCTGGGACGTGAGCATGGACGGTCAACGCCTTGCCTGGCTGGAAGATACCGTCGGGCGACGCCAGCATCGGCTGATGATCAAGGAGCTGGAAACCGGCGAGGTCATCGACACCGGCATTAGCGGCGTCTCGAGCCTGTCCTGGTCGGCCGACAACGACGTGCTCTACTACGTCGAAAACGAGCCCGAAACCCTGCGATCATGGCGCGTGCGCCGTTACCGCGTGGGCGAATCCGGCAAGGGTGAGCTGGTCTACCAGGAAGATGACACCGCTTTCTACACCCAGGTCTCACGCACCAAGTCGAACGCATTCAACTTCATCTACCTGCGCTCGACGGTGGCCAGCGAGATGCACGTGGTGGACGCGGCCGATACCGAAGCCGAGTTCGAGCTCTTCTATCCGCGCCAGCGCGACCATGAATACGCCGCCGACCACCTGGGCGAGCACTGGATCATCCGCACCAACCACGAGGCTCCCAATTTCCGCATCATGAAGGTTGCCCTGGACGACCACGCCGACCGCGATGCCTGGCAGGATGTCATCGCCCATTCCGACGAGGTATTCATCCACGGCTTCGATGCCATGAGCGACTTTCTTGCCGTCAGTGAACGCTCCGACGGCCTGCGCCGTATCCGTATTCACGATTGGGAAAGTGGTGAGTCGGAGTTGTTGACCTTCGAAGAGGCTGCCTACACCACCTACCTGGGCACCAATGCCGACCAGGACGCATCGACCCTGCGCTACGTCTATACCTCCATGACCACGCCGAACTCCACCTGGGAGCTGGACGTGGCCAGCGGCGAGCGTACCCTGCTCAAGCGCGACGAGGTGCCCGGAGACTTCGACCCGGACGACTATGTCACGCGTCGGGAGTGGGCCGAAGCGCGCGACGGTACGAAAGTCCCGGTATCCATCCTGCATCACCGCGACACCCCGCTCGACGGCTCGTCCCCGCTGTACCAGTATGCCTATGGCGCCTATGGCCGCAGCAGCGAGCCGACGTTTGCCACCGGCCGGCTGAGCCTGGTTGATCGCGGATTCGTGTTCGCCATTGCCCACATCCGGGGTGGCCAGGAAATGGGCCGGCACTGGTATGACGAAGGCAGAATGCTCAACAAGATCAATACGTTCACGGACTTTGTCGATGTGACCCGTCACCTGGTGGACGAAAACCTGGTCGATGCCGAGCGTGTCTTCGCCATGGGAGGGTCGGCCGGCGGACTGCTGGTGGGCGCGGTGGCCAACATGGCACCCGAGTATTACCGGGGCGTGGTCGCGCACGTGCCGTTTGTCGATGTCGTGACCACCATGCTCGACGAGTCCATCCCCCTGACCACCAACGAGTACGACGAGTGGGGCAACCCCAACGACCCGACCTACTACGAGTACATGTTGTCCTATTCGCCCTATGACAACGTGCGCGAGCAGGATTATCCGGCCATGCTGGTCACCACCGGTCTGTGGGATTCGCAGGTGCAGTACTGGGAGCCGGCCAAGTGGGTCGCGAAACTGCGCGCGAAGAAGACCGACGACAACCCGCTGCTGCTGCACACCAACATGTCGGCGGGTCATGGTGGCGCGTCCGGGCGATTTCGACGTTTGGAACAGACAGCGGCCGAATATGCCTTCATACTGGACCAGGCCGGATTGAATTGATCTGAACGGCGATCATCGATCAGTGATCGCGACAGGAGGGAAACCATGAACACTGCTGTAACCCGCACGATGCTGCTGGCCGTCATGGCCGGAGCGCTGTTGAGTGGCTGTGCGACCATGTCGCCGGAAGAATGCGCCGTTGCCGACTGGGAACGGATCGGCGAAATGGATGCCCGCTCAGGGCAGGGGATGGATTACTTTACCCGTCGCGCCAGCGACTGTGCCGATGCCGGCTATCCGGCCGACCAGGCTGCCTGGACGCGCGGCTGGGATGTCGGCATCACCTGGTTCTGTACCCGCAACAATGGTTTCCGCCAGGGGGTCAATGGCTATCGCTACGGCCAGATCTGCCCGGGTCACATCGAGCAGGAATTTCTCGATGGCTACGAAACCGGCTACGCCATCTACCAGTACGCTGATCGCGTCGATCGCACGGCCTCGGACATCGAGCGCGCTCGTGACCGCCTGGCCGAGCTCCGGCAGGAGCAGCCGCGCGATCGCGAGGCGATTGCCGAGGCCCGCGACCGGCTGGCCGTTCTGGACGATCGTCTGCGCCGCGAAGAACTGGAGCTGGCCCGCCTGAAAGGACTCGCCCAGGGGCAGGGGTTTCCGGTCGCGCTTTAGCGCGGGTTCAGGCGTTTGCGCACTTCCACGACGCCGCTGCCGTCGCGACTGGGGTGGCGGGTGAAGCCGAGGCTGCGAGCCAGCCCCAGCATCGCTTCGTTATTGTCCAGCACCAGTCCGTAGAGCACGGCGATGCCCCGTTTGCGGGCCCATTCGATGGCACGGGTCAGCAGGTAGCGTCCCAGTTGCTGGCGCTTGAGATCGCCGCCGACGATGATGGCGAATTCGGCCTGCTGCCCGTCATTGTCGACTGCCACACGTACGACCGCACCGATCAGGGCCTCGTCGGGTGGCTTGGCTTCCACCAGCACCAGGGCGAACTCGCGTTCGGGGTCGATGGTCGCCAGTTTCGAGGCGTGCTGCGGCGTCAGTTCCTTGATCGGGTGCATGAAGCGCATGCGCACTTCCTCGGGCGTCAATTGCAGGAAGCTGCGCCTGAGTGTGGGCGCGTCGGATGGCTGCATGGGGCGCAGGATGAAGCGACGCCCGTCGGCCAGTTCGATGGCTTCGCACCAGGCCCGCCCCAGCGGCAGGCGGGTAAAGGGGTAGCGACGTGTTCGGCGAGGTGGTATCACCCGGACGTTCAGCGCATCCTGTTCTGTAATTCTTCGAGAGCCTCGGCGCCGGGGTTGAGCCGTTCGTAATCGAAATCGCGCAGCGGCTCCAGCGCTGTGCCGGACAGTTGATGGAATTCCGGCTGGTCGGAATCGAGGTAGAGCAGACCGGTGACGACCTTGCCCTCGGCGCGATGGCGTTCCAGGTATTCCAGTGCGTGGGCGCGATCGCCGGGGTCGTAGTCCGCCTCCAGTTTGCGGAAGCGGATGACCGAGTCGTCGTGCAGCCGGACCGGCACCTCGGAGCCTTCCCGGTAGCTTGTTTCGATGGCATCGGCCGGCTCCACCAGATCGGCGGTGGTGACCGACTCGTGATTTTCTCGTGTCCAGGCGTAGCTCTTGGTCGATCCCTCGTGGTCGTTGAAGGTCACGCAGGGGCTGATCACATCGAGAACGGCACAGCCGGGATGGGCCAGGCCTGCCTTGATCAGCGGCACCAATTGCTCCTTGTCGCCGGAAAAACTGCGCGCGGCGAAGCTGCCGCCCAGCGAGATGGCCGCCGCCACCGGATCGATGGCCTGCTGCTGGTTTTCGATGCCGGCCTTGCTCTTGCTGCCGGGATCGGCCGAGGCCGAGAACTGGCCCTTGGTCAGGCCGTAGACGCCGTTGTTTTCGATGATGTAGAGCAGGTTGATGTTGCGCCTCACGGCATGGGCGAACTGGCCCATGCCGATCGACAGGGAGTCGCCGTCGCCGGAGATGCCCACCGCGATCAGGTCGCGGTGCGCGGCCAGGGCGCCGGTGGCGACCGACGGCATGCGTCCGTGCACGGAATTGAAGCCGTGGGCGCCGTTGAGAAAATACGCCGGCGTCTTGGACGAACAACCGATGCCCGACATCTTGATGACCTGCTCGGGCTTGATGGCCAGCTCCCAGAATGCCTGCACCAGGGCGGCGGTGACCGAGTCGTGGCCGCAGCCCGCGCACAGCGTCGACATGCCGCCCTCGTAATCACGGATGGTCAGGCCGAGTGGATTGCGTCGTTGTCCCGACCACTGGACTTTGGGCTTGGTAATGAAGCTCATGCCACCGCCTCCTTGCGAATATGTTTGCGGATGCGTTCGCTCACGGCATCGGACGGGATGGGCAGGCCGCTGTAGTGCAGGATCGACACCAGCTTGTCGGCATCGGTACGCGTTTCCAGCTTCAGCAGCGAGTGCATCTGTCCGTCACGGTTTTGCTCGACCACGAAAACGGTGGCGTGCTCGTCGAGAAAGGCCTGCACTTCGTCGCCGAAGGGAAACGCCCTCAAGCGCAGGTAGTTGGCGTGAATGCCGCTGGCGGCAAGCCGGTCGAGAGCTTCCACGACCGCCCCGTGGGACGAACCATAGGCGATGATGCCGATCTCGGTATGGTGTCCGCTGTCGGTGCGGACCGCCGTCGGTACCGCGCCGCAGGCTGTTTCCCATTTGCGCAGCAGACGGTCGACCACTTCCTGGTATTCATCGGCATTCTCGGTGTAGCCGCCCAGGCGATTGTGGCCGGAACCACGCACGAAATAAGCGCCCTTGCGATGGGAGCCGGGCAGGGTGCGGTAGGGGATGCCGTCGCCATCGACATCGTCGAAGCGATGAAAAGCGTCGAGCTTCTCGAGTTCGGCCGCGCTGAGCACCTTGCCGCGGTCGGGGCGGTAGTCATCATCCCAGCTCAGTTTCGGGATCATCCAGTCATTCATGCCGATATCGAGATCGGAGAGCACGAACACGGGGGTCTGCAAACGGTCGGCCAGGTCGAAGGCGGTGACGGACAGCTCGAAGCATTCGCGCGGATCGGCTGGCAGCAGCACCGGGTGGCGGGTATCGCCGTGCGAACAGAAGGCAGCCGACAGCAGGTCGCATTGCTGGGTTCGCGTCGGCATGCCGGTCGACGGGCCGACGCGCTGCACATCGAAGAACACGGCCGGAATCTCGGTGTAATAGGCAAAGCCGATGAATTCGCTCATCAGCGAAATGCCGGGCCCGGAAGTCGGCGTGAAGGCCCGCGCACCGGCCCAGCTGGCACCGACCACCATGCCGGCGGCGGCCAGTTCGTCCTCGGCCTGGACCACGCAGTATCGTTTCTCGCCGGTGTCCGGATCGGTGCGGTAGCGCTTGCACAGTGACTCGAAGGCATCCATCAGCGAGGTCGAGGGCGTGATCGGGTACCAAGCACCCACGGTGGCCCCGGCATAAAGACAGCCCAGCGCGGCCGCCTGGTTGCCGTCGATCAGGATATGATTGTCGGTGCCATTCATGGCCTCGGCCCGAACCGGCAGCGGGCAGTCGAAATGTTCTTTCGCGTAATCGTGACCAAGCGCGATGGCCTGCATGTTGGGTTCGATCAGTTTCTTCTTGGCCGCAAAGGTTTCCTCGATCAACTCGCGCACGACGTCGGTGTCGATGTCCATCAGCGCACACAGCGCACCGACGTAGGCGATGTTCTTCATCAGGATGCGCACGCGTGCCGGCGTGAAATGGCGGTTGACCATGTCGGCCAGCGGAATGCCGATCAGATGCACATCCTCGCGCGCCAGTTGCCGGTCGCGCGGCCAGCTCGAGTCGTAGAGCAGGTAGCCCCTGGAGCTGACTTCGGCCAGGTCCTGCTGGTAGGTCTGGGCATTCATCGCCACCATCACGTCGACGCGGCCGGTGCGCGCATTGAATCCCTCGCGGCTGGCCCGGATTTCGTACCAGGTCGGCAGCCCCTGGATGTTGGAGGGGAACAGGTTCTTTCCGGTCACCGGGATGCCCATGCGGAACAGGGCTTTCATCAGCAGGGTATTGGCCGAAGCCGAGCCGGTGCCGTTGACGGTACCGATCTTGATGACGAAGTCGTTGATATGGCGTGGGGTGGAATCAGCTCCGGGCACGGTGATGATCTCTTGCTCTTGAAGTGATGGTTGCGTTCATTCAGCCGGTCTGGCGCTGACGGCACGGCATGACGTCATGATCGCGGGCATAGGGGATGTCGACGAATGATTTCTGCATGTCCCAGGCCGCGGTCGGGCAGCGCTCGGCGCACAGTCCGCAATGCAGGCAGACGTTCTCGTCCTTGATCATCAACCGACCGGTCTGTTCGAGCTGCTCGGAAATGTAGAGCGGCTGATCTTCGTTCTCGGCCGGTGCGGTCAGTTTCTCCCGCACGGCACTCTCGTTTTCGGCTCCCGGCGTGATGGTCAGGCACTGGGTCGGGCAGATGTCGATGCAGGCATCGCACTCGATGCACAGCTTGTCGAAGAACACGGTCTGGATATCGCAGTTGAGGCAGCGTTCCACCTCGCAGGCGGTCTGCTCGGCGGTAAAGCCCAGCTCGACCTCGGTGTCGATTTCGCGGAAGCGCTCGGTCAGCGGCACGTGCTCCATCTGACGGCGGGCGGCCGGTTCGAAGTCGTTCGAATAACTCCACTCGTGGATGCCCATCTTGCGCGTCGACAGCTTGACCATGCGCGGCAGGCGCTCGCTGACCGGCTTGTCGTGAACGAAATTGTGAATCGAAATGGCCGCCTGGTGGCCATGCTCGACGGCCCAGATGATGTTCTCGGGCCCGAAGGCGGCATCTCCGCCGAAGAACACGCCGGGCAGGGTGGACTGGTAGGTATCGCGATCGACCACCGGTTCGTCCCACTCGTTGAATTCGATACCGATGTCGCGTTCGATCCAGGGGAAGGCGGTTTCCTGGCCGATGGCGAGAATGACATCGTCGGCCTCGATGAAGGTCTCCTCGATCACCCTGCTGTCGGTAATGCGACCGTCCTCGGTGTCGTATTCCATCACCTCGAAGATCATGCCCTTCAGCTTTCCGTTCTCGACCACGAACTCCTTGGGCGAGTGGTTGATGATGATTTCGACCTGCTCTTCCTCGGCGTCCTCGAGTTCCCAGTCCGATGCCTTGAAGAACTCACGCGACTTGCGCGCCATGACCTTGACGTCCTTTGCCCCCACACGCAGGCTGGTGCGGCAGCAATCCATGGCCGTATTGCCCACGCCGATGATCAGGACTTTCTCGCCGATTTTCTTGGTATGGCCGAAAGCCACCGACTCGAGCCATTCGATGCCGATGTGGATGTTGGCATCCCCTTCCTCGCGCCCCGGCAGGCTCAGTTCCTTGCCCTTCGGTGCGCCGGATCCGACAAAGACGGCGTCATAGCCTTCATCCAGCAGGGACTTCATGCTATCGACCGGCGAATTCAGGCGCAGATCCACGCCCATGTCGACGATGTAGCCGATCTCCTCGTCGAGCACTTCGGCCGGCAGACGGAAGGCCGGGATGTTGTAGCGCATCAGTCCGCCGGGGACATCCAGCCGTTCGAAGATGGTGCATTCGTAGCCCAGTGGCATCAGGTCGTTGCACACCGCCAGACTGGCGCAACCGGCCCCGATCAGGGCGATGCGCTTGCCGTTCTTCTGCTCCGGGACCGTCGGCAGACGCGCGCGGATGTCGTCCTTGTGGTCGGCGGCCACGCGCTTGAGTCGGCAGATGGCGACCGGCTTCTCGTCCACGCGCCCGCGGCGGCAGGCCGGTTCGCAGGGGCGGTCGCATACCCGGCCGAGAATGCCGGGAAAGATGTTGGATTCGCGGTTGACCATGTAGGCGTCGGTAAAACGCCCCTGCGCGATCAGCCGGATGTATTCGGGGATGTCGGTGTGGGCGGGGCAGGCCCACTGGCAGTCCACCACGCGGTGGAAGTACTCACTGTCGCCGGTCTCGGTCGGCTTCATCAAAATGCAGCTCCTGGCATGCGAGAGGGCCGTTGCTCCCAAGCATACAGAAATCGCGGGCATGCGACCATATGTCATTGCCTGAGAGCGTTTATCGTATATGCTGGAACAGGGCTGAAATCACCGGGGGAGGCATGACACCGGAGAACCTGATCTCGCGCATCGCTCGTTTCGAGGAGGCGGCTTCGGAACAGTCGCCCGGTGGCGTGTTGCTGGTGACCGTGGATCGTTTCCGGCAGTTGCG
>SLIA01000153.1 GCA_007135935.1 Wenzhouxiangella sp. | reverse complement strand
CGATATTCCAGCCGCCGCTCTTGAAGCCGCTGGCGTATTTGGCATAGATGTTGGCGACGTCGCTGATGGCGTAAGTCAGCCCGATGGTGGGGCTGAATTCGTCATCGGAGCGACTGTCGCGGTGGTTGTCCAGGGAGCCGATCTGGAAGCCGCCGCTGCCCGAGCCATCGAGGTTGAACAGCAGGTCTTTCTCCTCGCGCGTGTAGCGGGCGCCGAAGTTGAGGGTCAGTCGGTCGGTGATGTCGAAGTCCAGCGCACCGAAAACGGCGTAGTTGTCGGTGGTGACGTTGGCGACGATCGGCACCACGGTGCCCGGTTCCAGGCCGAAGGCGACGTTGGGCGGGGCATGGGAAATCGGTGAGCCGGCGGGCAGCGGGACCAGCACATTGCCGGCATCGCCGACATTGGCGCGCCGGCGCGAGTCGGCATCCTCGTTGAGGTAGTAGACGCCGGCAACGTAGCGCAGCCGGGCATCGTCCGGTGAGGCGATCCGCAACTCCTGGGAGAACTGGGTGAAGTCGTCGTCGTAGTTGGTACTGAGGAAGTCGAACGGGTTGTAATCGGCGTCGTTCTGACGGCGCTGGCGAATGTTGCGGTAGCCGGTGATGCTGGTCAGGGTCAGGTCGCTGGCCATCTCGTAGTTGGCCGTGACGCTGCCGCCCCACAGCTCGACGTTGGTGAACGGCGTGGTGGCGAAGGCCACTTCACGTGGCTCCCAGGGACCGAAGGTGTACGGGTTTTCTTCCATGGGTACATCGAAGAAATCGGTCAGAGGTTCGCCGACGATGCGGTTCTCCCGGCTGTCGGAGTAGTCGCCGTAGACATCGATGGTGAGCCGGTCGGTGGGCAGGAAGCGCAGCTGGCCGCGGGTGCTGATGCGCTCGAGATCATCGAGATCGTTGCCGTCGACCAGGTTGCGGGTGTAGCCGTCGCGGGTCTCGTAACCGAACGAGAGCTTGCCGAGCACGGCATCGCCCAGCGGGCCGGTGGCATTGCCGTAGAACTCGTAGGTGCTGTCGTTGCCGATGACGGCGCGGGCGCTGCCTTCCGGGTTCCAGCTCGGGGCGGCGGTGGTGATGTTGACCGCGCCGGAGACGGTATTGCGACCGAACAGGTGGCCCTGCGGACCGCGCAGTACCTCGACCTGCTCGATGTCGAACAGCGGCATGCGCAACGACTGGGCCTGGCCGACGTAGACGCCGTCAAGGTACATGCCGGCGCGGGTGTCGAAACCGATATTGCGGCCACCGCCGCCCACGCCGCGAATCGACAGGCTCTCGAAGCCGCCCAGTTCGAACATGAAGTTGGGCACGATCTGCTGCACATCGGCCAGGGTCTTGCCGCGTGTCTTGTCGAGGGTGTCGCGGTCGAGCACGGTCATGGCAATCGGCACTTCTTCCAGGGCCTGGGCGCGGCGCTGGGCGGTGACGATCACGGTATCGATGGTGGGGGTATCGTCAGCCGGCGGGTCATAGTCCAAGGGCGCCTGGGCGGGCTCCGGCGAGTTGCCGGTGCGCTGCGCCTGCGGTTCGTCGTGGGCCGAGTTGCCGTTGGTTTCGCGTGGTGCGGCCAGGGTGACGGTGCGTCCGTCGTGCTCGACGATTTCCAGCCCGGTTTCGGCGATGAGCATGCGCAGCGCGTCCACGGCGTCGTGACGACCCTGTATGGCCGGCAGGGTCAGTCCATCGAGCTGGTCGGCCGGCGCGATGATCTGCAGATCGGCCTGTTGCGCGAAGGTGGGGATGGCGACGCTGGCCGGTGCTTCGGGCAGTTCGAATTCACGCTCCTGGGCCATTGATTGGCCGGACAGGGCGAGCACAATGGCAGTGGCGAGCAGCTTGCGGCGGTGTTTCTTTCTGGTGGTCATTGTTGATCCCTCGGGGCAGTTTGATTATGCGTCAGCCCGCACCTGTCTGCCGGTGCCTGTCGGCACCCGTGCAGAACGGGCTTGTAGGAGGTGGAATGCACCAGAACGGGTTTTCCGCCACTTTGGCGGCAGGGAGTTTTTTCGGGGCGCGACGGCGCCCCGGTGGCGTCGGGTCAGCGCTGGCCGTCGGAATCGACCTCGGACAGGTAGATGCGATCGCCGGATCGGTGCATCTCCAGCCCCAGGCTGGCGGCGGTGGCCCGCGCGAAGCCGGCCGGGTCGGTGGCCCGATACAGGCCGACGATGCGCCGTTCGGCCACGGCGGGATCTTCGATGACGATGCGTGTACGGCTGTAGCGCGCGAACTCCTCGGCGGCCGCGGCCAGCGTATCCCCGCTGAAGGCAAGCATGCCTTCGCGCCACTGCAGCAGACGCTCGGTTTCGGTGGTTTCGAGTTCGTTGAGTTCGATCCGGCCCGACTCGGTGGCCGTGGCCCGGGTATTGCGACTCATGCGGATGGGGTCGCGGTGTTCGTCTGTGCCGGAGCGGCTCAACTCGATGGTGCCGTCGAGCACGACCACTTCAAGGGTGCGGCCGGGGTCGTTGCGGACCGAAAAGCGCGTGCCCACGACCTCGATGCGGGCGTGGCTGGAATCCACGATGAAGGGGCGGTCGTCGTCACGCGCCACGTCGAGCATGATCTCGCCGTCGCGCAGGGCGATGTGGCGGGTCGAGGTATCCATCTTCACCTCGACGCGGGTATCGGTGTTGAGCGTCAGCGTGCTGCCGTCCGGCAGCGGCAGATGGCGCACTTCGCCGACCATGGTGGAGTAGTGATCGACCGGGTCGGTCGACATGACGAGCACGACCAGGGTGGCCAGCACCACGCTGGCGGCGGCAGCCACCAGGGGCCAGCGACGCCGCGAAGCGGTGTTCGGGTTCGGGGGCGCCGCGTCGCGGGCACGGTCCAGGGGAGCCGTTTCGATCTCGGCACTCAGGTCGAAGTGGGCGAACACCGCCTGGGCACGGGCCAGCGCGCCGGCATGGCGCGTGCTCTGCGCCTTCCATGCCTCCAGTGCCGCGGCCTCGTCCGCATCCAGACCCCGATCCAGGCGTGCAACCCAGTCGGCCGCCTGCTGTTCGATGTCCTCGTGTCGTGTGTCCATTGCTACTGCCAGTCCTTGAAAGTTCGGTGAGCGGTGGAGTCGAGCCCGGGATTCATCGTTGTGCACTCCCGTCGTCATCTCCCGCCGTGCCGGCCATGGCCTGCATCAGCCGCCGCAAGCCCTTGCCGATGTGTTTTTCCACCGTGCTTTCGGCGATGCCCATGCGCTCGGCAATTTCGCGCTGGCTGTATCCGTGGATCTTGCGCAGCACGAACGCCTCCCGGCACTTGCCGGGAAGTCCCGCGATCAACTCCTCGACCTGGCGCAGCTTCTGTGCGCGACCGGTAACGGCTTCCGGGTTGTCGGCGCGATCGCGTTGTTCTGTATCGATGCCCGGGCGCTCGATTTCCGCCATCTGCTCGAACTGCACCAGACGGGCGCGGCGGATATGTTGCAGCACGATGGAGCGGGCGGTAGTGAACAGGTAGGCGCGGGCATTGTGAATGTGGGCGACGCTGTCGAGCCCGGCCAGCACCGCGTAGGCCTCCTGGACGACATCGTCGACTTCCAGTTGGCCGTGGGTGCGCGGCCTGAGCCAGGCACGCAGTTCGGCTTCATGCGGCAGGATGCAGCGGGCCAGCCACTGGGCCCGCTTTTCGTCACGTCGCAGGTCGCGACCGGGTGACGGCATCTTTCCCACGGCCAGGCTCAGTCGATGAGCCGGCCCAGCTTTTCGACCTGGGCTTCGAGTTCGGCCACGGTGGCCTGGTGTTCGGTCAGGCGGTGGCGTTCCTTGTCGACCACTTCGGCCGGCGCGTTGGCCACGAAGCGTTCGTTGGCCAGTTTCTTCTCGGCCTGGATCAGCCCCTTGCGTTCGCGTTCGAGCTGCTTGTTGATGCGCGCCAGTTCCTCTTCGATATCGACCAGGCCGGCCAGCGGAATCAGCAGACGCAGGTGACCGGCCAGGGCAACGGCACAGTCGCCGCTGTCGCGATCGTCGGGCACACGGTCGATGGACTCGATGCGCGCCAGGCGTCGGATCAGGGTGTCGAAGCGCTCCAGTCGTTCGTGGTCTTCGACTTCGCCGAGCTGCACCATCAGCGGCATGGGCTTGCCCGGTGCCAGGTTGAGTTCGGTGCGCGCCGAGCGGATGGCGGAAATGATCTGCTTGAGCCATTCGGCATCGGCCACCGCGCGTTCGTCGATGGCCTGTGCTTCGGGCCAGGTCGTGGCCATGATGGTGTCGGTGTCGATACCGGCGGGTACGCGCACGCGCTGCCAGATCTCCTCGGTGACGAAGGGCACGAAGGGGTGCAGCAGCCTGAGCGTGCGTTCGAGCACGGTGGCCAGGGTGTGGCGGGTGGCGCGGGCGGTGGCCTCGTCGGCGTCGTCGGCCAGCGCGGGCTTGGACAGCTCCAGATACCAGTCGCAGAACTCGTGCCAGACGAATTCGTACAGTGCCTTGGCGGCCAGGTCGAAGCGATAGTCGGCCAGGGCCGTGTCGACTTCGGTCACGGTCTGCGACAGGCGCGAGAGAATCCAGCGCGAGAGGACATCGAGTTCGTCATTGGCCGGAGCAGGCAGCTTGTCCTCGCCGGTATTCATCAGGGTAAAGCGCGCCGCGTTCCAGAGCTTGTTGAGGAAGTTGCGGTAGCCCTCGCAGCGACCCAGGTCGAACTTGATGTCGCGGCCATGGCCGGCCAGCGCGGCGAAGGTGAAGCGCAGCGCATCGGCGCCAAAGGCGGGAATGCCTTCGGGAAACTCTTCACGCGTGGCCTTCTCGATCTTCCTGGCCAGTTGCGGCTGCATCATCGAGCGGGTGCGCTTGGCCACCAGCGATTCCAGGTCGATGCCGTCGATCAGGTCGATGGGGTCGAGGATGTTGCCCTTGGACTTCGACATCTTCTGACCGTCGCGGTCGCGGATCAGGCCGGTGATGTAGACCTGCTCGAACGGCACCTTGCCGGTGAAGTGCCCGGTCAT
>SLIA01000030.1 GCA_007135935.1 Wenzhouxiangella sp. | reverse complement strand
CTCGAGAGTGACTTCCTGCTGGGCTTCCAAGGAGACCGGTCTCTGTTCGACGACCTCCAAGAGATCCGTCTCCATCCAACGCTCGTAGACCGTCAGCGTCGCCTCGGCTTGCGGCCGCTGGACCCATTGGCCGTGCTGGAGCGGGTCATGGACAGCATCGAGCCGGTGCGCTACTGGCGTGAAGCGATGGGGGTGCTTCCGAAGGTCGACCTAGCGCGTGGCGAGCTACGCACTCAGGTCTGTCTGCGGCCCTGGCTGCCCGCTATAGACGGCAGCGCGGTCGCGCCGATGCATGTTCTGCACGTGCCCGAACTGAGCGAGACCGTCACGCCTGCACTGCTCGACACCGGCACGACAGTCACGCACTTCGACGCCCTCGATGAGGACGTGCGGTCCCACCCGAACGCCGCAGCACTGCACGATCTGCTACCGAAGGGCATTGCAGCCATCGAACTATTAGGCGCAGCGCTCGCACCGCGTGAAGCGTACCGCGTAGGCGAGCTCGACCAGCTCACCGCCCTTCCGGAAGGAACCGTTGAAGGTGCAGACGCAGGTTCGGATGAGATTACAGCAACCGAGTGGCTGGCAGCGTTTGGGCCCGCAACGGATGCGGTGCCGCTGACAACACTCCTCGGTCGTCTCGATGAGCAATCCGCCGCAGTCCTCTGGCACGGGCTTCTTGGTCCGATCGACGCGGCTCGCTGCTGCGAACTGCTTCGGGTTCTCCGTGAACGACACCGCCATGAGCGGATGCTCACTCGTCGCAATGTTGTTCAAGCCGTCCATGACGCCTACCTCGCACTAGCCGCAACAACGCCGAACTGGTCCATCGACCACCCTAGCGTGAGACTTCTTGCGCGATCGGGGACATGGCGTGCACCAGCCGAGCTCACGCACGGCGATGCCGGTGTCGACCCATCGTTCATCGTCTGCGAGAACCACGCGCGCGTGCTAGACGTCGAGAAGCACCAAGGCGAACACCTCTCGGATGTCGACCGACGCGAGGTCCTACCGAGGTCCGGAGACGAGTGGTGCTCTATCGAACAGCAGTTAGGGGCCACGGCCGACGAACTCGAGACGTACTTCGCGTCGTGGGCGGGGCGCGTGAAGCCTGAGCTCATCGGTGGGCTGCTCGCACTGCTCGGCGACGACCCAAGAATGCGGGACCTCGCGAAGCGCTACCTGGGGGGGTTCTCGGTCGACGCCGTGCGGGACGGGCTGGAGGTACCGATCGCCCAAACCGACGTGCTCCGCAACGAACCGAACACGCTCGCAGAGAAGATCCAGGTGAACCGCTTCGCCGTGGTGGTCGAGCGCGGCACGACGCTCATTGTTCGCAACCTCCTTGGCGAGCGAATTGAGGTGCTAGCAACCACCGAGCCAGACTCGCTACTCGCTGGCCGGCCAGAATACGTGAGGCGAGGCCACACCTTCTTCGTCGGTCTTCGCTTCCTACCGCCTGGCGCGAGTGACGGACAGAAGCTGCGGCGGTTGATCCGCGAGACCGCGCGCATGTGCCTTAAGTCGGTGTACAACCGCCCAGACACGAGGCTCGACGACCTGTTCGGAACCCTTGACGAGTCCGAGCAACTCGACCTTGCCGTGGTCCAAGACCGCTGCCTCAACGCTGCCGAGCACTACCTCCGCCGTCAACTCGGGGCGCGGTCGCCGGAGCTCGACCCCTACATCGCCGCCATCACCAACGCACGCGTTGCGCAGTCGGAGCGCCGTGTGCTCAGTGGCGATGATGGCCACGCAGAGGCCGAGCAGGCCGAGCGCGAGGCGCTGTTACAGCTGCGGAGCGCGATCGAGCAGGACGACCGAGTCCACGCGGCCACCCTGGGTGCGGTGCGGAGGAAGGTCGAGCAGTACCAGTACCGTCCTTCGTCGGTCCCCTTCGAGCTGCTTCAGAACGCCGACGATGCCTTGGCCGAGCGACGCCGCCTCGACCCCTACACAGCGCTCGATACGAGGTTCGTCGTCAATCGCACCGAACGCGGCTTCGAGGTGATGCACTGGGGTCGCCAGATCAACCGCGGCGAGCGCTCCCATGACCACCATCGCGATCTCGAGAAGATGCTCACCCTCAGCGCCTCCGACAAAGGGTCCGAGTCTGTCGGTAGGTTCGGGCTCGGGTTCAAGAGCGTGTTCCTGATCTCCGACCGCCCTGCGGTCCTCAGCCAGGACCTCGCGTTCTCGGTGGTCGGTGGCTTCTACCCGATGCGGCTCGGTCCGACGGAGACGCAACGACTCCGGTCCCGACTCGAGCAGTTCGGGGACCGCTCCGGCACGCTCATCGAGCTCGAGACACCAGCAGCCGTCGTCGATGACGCACTCGACCGTTTCGAGCAGCTCGCTCCGTACCTCCTGCTCTTCGCTCACAACGTCCGATGCATCGAGCTAGGTGGCACGAGTGCGACGTCGAAGCGCATCGAGCCTCGGCGCCACGCCACGGACGTTCCGCATCTCAGTGTCGTCGACCTTCCACCACCCGCGGGACGCATCGCAATGTTCGGGTCGCACGACTTTGGGATCGCCATTCGAGTTGGCATCGACGGCTTCGAAACCGTCGCGAACGATGTGCCGCGGGTCTGGGTGACGACCCCGACGGCCGAGCAGGCACGGTTCGGATTCCTGGTTTTCGGCAACCTTGATCTCGATGTCGGGCGGCAGAAGCTCGCCGCCGATGCACACGACAACGCGCGACGTGCACGGGCGTTGGCGAGCAACCTGTACGCCTCCATCACCCATCTTCACAACCTCACCTCCGACGCGCGTGCCGATGTCTTCGGCCCATTCGCACGTAACGACGCCGCATTCTGGGGAACCCTGTTCGACGCGCTCAGCGAGGGTTTCGAGGTTGACGACATCCTGCACACATCGGATGGGGTTGACGCCACACACTTGGCACGAACGGCGCTGTGGGGCCACGACGGTGCACTACGTCGGGCACTTTCGGCGCTTCCGGTTCTGCCAACTGGGCTACCGCAACCGTTTGACCAGCCAACGCGACTGGACGCCATCCGCACCGTCGCCCGACGCCCACTCGACGACGCGACCGTGTTCACTGGACCCGCCACGACGCCCGCGTTCCACGTTAAGCACCCTCCGGGCAAGGTTGTCGCGGCCCGCGTGTCCAACCGGCTTGATGACCTCGGCCTCGAGGTCGATGCCACCGACCTGGGCCTGGCCAACGCCTTCCGAGCCGCAGTCGGGGAGGACGCGCTGATGACGCCCGACCTCGCGTCGCACCTCGGCCCGTGGTGGAACAACCTCACCGACGCCCAACGTCGTGAGATCTCCGAGGACTCAGCTGGCTCGCCGCTGTCTTTGCTCATGTTCAGGTCCTCGACCGGCGCGTACCATCCCACGCGAGCGATGGTTGGTCCTAACGACCTAGACGACGTCCGCATGTTGGTGCCGGAGAAAGCAATCTTGGCTTTGGAGTACACCGGTCCTGGCCTCGAGCTGTTCGAGGCGGCACGACGTGTCGAACCGCTTGATCCCGTCGTAGTCGCCGGCTGGGTTCTGTCTCAGACGAGCGATGTCGGCCGAACGGCCGCGGTCCGCCTCCTATTGGGTTCAAGCATCCAGTCCTGGCACGTCATCTCCGCATTGCGCAGCCAGGCGGCTGGTTCTTGGCTCAACGATGCGAACGCCATACCCACTGCCCACGCTCGTCATCACCTCCGCCTCAGGGCCCTACTCGGCCTACCCATCCAGCTGGACACTGACGAGGACGACGACGTCGGCGATACCGGCGCGGTCCCAGGCATCCGAACCTTCGCGGACGGCGCAGCCATGCTTCAGTGGATTGCCGAACGCTGGGCAGCCGAGCACGAGCGTCGCATCCAGCGATACGAGCGCTCGACCTTCCCCTGGCCGCTCGATCGCCTCGATGCCTTCGTGGCCGAAGACCTTGACTCGCGACGGTCATGGCTTACCCTGCTGCTCCTCGGTGCGCTGCACGCGCTGGGCCGGCAACGACGTGAGCAGCACCGCTCGTTCCTGAGCCTTTGTGAGGAAAGGAACTGGTTCGGGACCTTTGCGGAAGCCGGCAGCCCATCCACGCAACCCGCGGAGCAGGCCAAACTTTGGCTCTCCGTCATCGACGAGTACCTCGACCCGAACAAGTACGCCACGGACGACCAGTACCGACTATGGATGGGGCAGTTCGTAAACATCTACCAGCTCAGCAACTGGTTGGACACCTACGTCCATTTGCTGTCGAAACTAGATTCCTGCCGCACGCACGACGAGATCCTGCAGATTTGGAAGCCGGCCGAGGCGTCCGTGCTCACCGGAAGCGGCATCACCGCACCCCCTCTGCATCGGGTCCTGCGGCTCGGCAAGCACTTCGTTATCCGAGAACTGCTGCGTCGCGGTGTCCTTGCTGGACCGCTTCTCGACGAGTACGCCTTCGTACCGAGCGTCCGCCTGCGTGCGCTATGGCAAACCTACTTCCGACCGCTACCCGAAGATCACGGCGAAGCAAGTCGGACCATCCATCGAGAGGCACGTGCCGCGCTTGGAACGGAAGGGGCGCGGTTCGATGGCGCCTATGACCTGGCGTTCGACGTCCTGTTCGACGAGGAGGGGCCATGAAGACTCTCGTGGCAGGTGACGCAGTCCATCACGCTCAGTTCGGGCGTGGTGTCGTCATGCTGGACGGTGCGACCACCGCGGTCGTTCGCTTCGACTCCGGCATTCAGGAGTGCCGTAAGGACCAGCTCCGTCTCGTCGACAGCCCATCGAGCGGCCCGGCCCGAGCGGATCCTCCCAGCGAGGTCATGGCGCGGGCCTTGGCCTTGACGATTGAGTCCGTCAACGACTCCTGGGGTGTCTTTAGCCGCTCCCGGATCGATCTGCTCCCGCACCAGTTGTGGGTGTGCCACCTCGCGCTGCGGTCGTGGCCGATGCGCTGGCTCATCGCCGACGACGTCGGCCTCGGCAAGACCAT
>SLIA01000175.1 GCA_007135935.1 Wenzhouxiangella sp. | reverse complement strand
GGGTTAAACCCTGCCGGGGGATAAAACTCAACCGTGGGAAAGAGCTTTCTGTTACGGCCGAACCGGATATAGAGAAAAAGCCCTAATAACAAAAGGGCGCCGAAAAGCCATGGTAAAAAGGGGACCAGCAAGGGCATCAGCTTCAGAAATAGCTCACTCTCAGTTTCTATCTCACTGTAGTAACCCGCCGGTAAGGGCAGGGCGATGGTGAGCCCCTCGCCGGGGTTGAGGGTATGAGGATACTCCCCTTTTATTACCGTTTCTTCGACCCGGTAGTTGATCCCTTGTAGAATCCAAGATTATTCTGACAAGATAGGGTGCTAAATTATCACATACCGTAAGACAAATTATCAATTGGAGTATATAATTTAAGGAGCTTATAATAAGGAAGAGGAGCACCACTCTGACAAAGTATCGTGCTCCTCAAAAAAAAACATCGTACTCTATTGTATAATTGATTTAGAAATATTACAAGCACTCGGAAAGGCTTTTGTCTGGGAGAAACCGTCTCGTTGCCCGAATTGCAGGAGCAAACGGCTGTGGGGACATGGCACGGTCATCCGGTATTTTCAAGAATGTATTCTAGGTCTGCCCATGAAGCGATGGTATTGTCCTGAATGCGGAAGCGTACATACCGTAAGACCGGCATCACATCAGGCGAGAAACGGTTATCCGAAAAAAACAATCCAGACGGCACTTCTCTGTAAATTAGAGACAGGACTGTTTTGCCCAAAGACCGCAAAACGCCAAATACAGCAATACTGGTACAAGAACTTACGGTGCTGGTTTTCGGCCAAGTCATTGGAAGTCCGACAAGAAGAAATGATACGTCACATCCGTGAAGCCGACCACATACGGGTCGGTATCTGCCTGTTTGACAGGCTTATCGATTATGAAGGAGTATTTCCCTACCTGCCATTTGCTCTGAGCACAAGGGGTCGTTTTTTTTAAGATGAGACCATCAATTTTTAAGGAGCGACTACCATGACTCAGAAGGAAAAAGAGCAAGTGGCCATCTTTCGGTTTGGTGTTATCTTCAACCTCTTGGACGAAAAGAACCGGCAGTGGGGTGACCAAAAGCGGACACTTGACGAGCTGACCGAAAAGAGCTGGGAGGTGCCGTCCAGCGGGCGTACCCATCTCAGCAGGGCCACTATTTTATCGTGGGTGAAACGGTACAAAGAACGGGGTGAACGCATTGAAGCGTTGTTCCCCTCGGAACGCAGCGATTGCGGCAGACGTCGCAGCTTCAGTGATGAAACGGCGGCTGAGCTTCTCCAGCTGCGTGAAGAGTTTCCCCGCTACACCGTAAAAAAACTTGTTGAAATAGCTTTGAAGCGGAACATATTTTCAGCACAAGACTCGGTAAAGCTTTCAACAGTCTACCGCTTGTTTTCTCTTCACAAAACCCGGACCCTGAAAAAACAGGAAGACCTGCGTAAGTTTGAAGTTGAATTGTCCAACGACCTCTGGCAAAGTGACTGTCTGCATGGCCCGCGGGTACTTTATAACGGCAAACGGGTCAAAAGCTATTTGTTTGTCATTATTGATGACTACAGCAGGCTTATCGTGGGAAGCAAATTCTACCTCTCCGAGTCGGCCGAATCGTTTCTCGACTGTTTCTGGACCGCGCTCCGTACCCGAGGCTTGCCTCGAATTCTTTATTGCGACAACGGGTCAAGTTTCCGGTCTCACCGGCTCCAGATAGGCTGCGCTTCACTCCAGATAGCGCTCCGTTACGCCCGTCCATACAGGCCTGTCGGAAAAGGAAAGGTGGAACGCTTTAACCGCACGGTCCGAATGCAGTTTTTACCGGACTTACCGGAAGACCTTAGCTTAGAAGAACTCAACGCCAAGTGGGAAGATTACGTTCAAAATGATTATCACACACGTAAACACGGGAGCACCGGAGAGCCCCCGTTAACACGCTACACCCGTCATATTAGCCTGTTACGGGGCGCGCCTGATAAACTCCCTGATTATTTCCGCGCTCAGGAAGAACGGACCGTGGCAAAAGACAGGAGTATCCGACTTGAAGGAAAACTCTATCAGGCGCCGGTCGGTTTTGCCGGGAAGCGGGTGACCCTCCGTTTTGAGGCCCTTGACCGTGTAGAACTGTTTTATGACAACGTGTCATATGGCTTTATCTATGAGACCGACCAAAGGTCAAACAGCCGCATAGGCAGACTGCAACCACAGGCCCCTTCACCGTCACGACAAAGCGGCACGCTGTTTACGGGGGTAGAGCAATGAAAGACATCAGACATTTTTTTGCCCTTAAACGTGAACCCTTTCCGCAAGACGTTTCCCCTCATGAGCTCTATGAACTCCCGGGGCTTGTACCATTACGCCAACGCGTAGAGTTTGCCGTTTCTTTAGGCAGTGTTACTCTGGTTACCGGTGAAGTGGGCTCAGGGAAATCTACCGGCTTACGCTATGTGTGT
Source organism: Wenzhouxiangella sp. (assembly GCA_007135935.1). Lineage (GTDB taxonomy): Bacteria > Pseudomonadota > Gammaproteobacteria > Xanthomonadales > Wenzhouxiangellaceae > Wenzhouxiangella. The sequence continues at coordinate 2,543 of SLIA01000175.1, read as the reverse complement.
CATCATCTCCCGAAAGGCTCCTCTACAGTGTTAAGTTTCACCGCCGCCGACTACGGAATGATAGAACTGCTTCGGCAGTTGCTGCTATGCTTCGGTATCGTCTCTTCGTCGTACAAAATGACCATCATGATGAAACAGGTCCGAGACCAGCTCCTTGATATTCACGCCCGGCACATGTTGCCGATATTAGTCATTGATGAGGCCCATTTGTTACGTGAAGAGGTGTTCAAACAGTTACATCTCATCAGCCAATGGGAACTGGACAGCAAGCCCCTGCTTCCCATGGTCCTCTGCGGGCAGGACATGCTGCTGGAAAAACTCATGGCCCCGTCGGCAAGACCATTGGCTTCACGGGTGATGGGCAGAAGTCATCTGGAAGCTATACGCCGTGAGGTGATGTTTGAATACATTAATCACCACATGGTAATAGCCGGGACAAAGAACAGGTGTTTTTCCGATGAGGCCCTTAACGCCGTCCATCAAGGCTCAGGGGGGCTGCTCAGACGGGCAAATAGTCTTTGTAAAGGCGCTCTGCTGGCCGCGGCACGGGAAAAAAACAGTCTTGTTTCTCCTGAACATGTGCGGGCGGCCATGTCGGAACTGTTGTGACCGTCATGGTTTTAGACAAACACACAATAAGATTGCTAAAAAAGCACGCCCGGATTGATGTACCCAAAGAGCTGGAAACCATCTTGTTAGACCGGTTGGGCCAAGAACCGCTACCGTATTCTTACACCGAACAAGACATATATGAACAAACCTGGCGTATAATAAAGCGGTATAACACGCCGGTAGGGCGTTTGGAACTGTTGTACGGGGTAGATAAGCTTGAAACCAAATTGGACTCACTACGCTCCCACATATGGTCTCAGCTGAGTGATCGTGAAAAACAGGGGCCTGATATCCCTTTTTAATGGGTGCCCTGTGGTAAGGGATCCAGCAATACCCATGTGGTGTGTAACAAATTTGGCTACCGGCGCGGTGCCTTCATGTAAAAAAGTAAGAATATGGTTTGTTTAAGTATTTGACAACCGGTATGTCGGCTAACTGCCGGCATACTTTTATGCCTGCGCCATGGGTGTAAACGCGCCCCTTTGTGGAAGTGTACTCTTTATTTTATTGCGATATTTCGTCTTACAGTACGTGAGAATATTTTTTATTATAATCTTGGATTCTACACCTTCACTGGAAGCGGAGCCTTCACTGCCGCGGGTAAAATTAAGATCATCCGGGTTGAAGGGCTTCGGCATGGTAATGGAAAAGGTGGTTTTGTGGATGGGTATCTCCCAGTGGGTGCCGATGATATTAAAGTAGAGTTCGTCCATATCAGGGTCATGATCATCACCAATAATATAATGATATGAGATCAGATAGGTTTCCCTTGCCCGGGCGAACCTGTCGGGGTCTCCGATTCTCAGGCTGAGAAAATCATCTCTTGTGGATTGTGTAACCGGCCTGTCCGGGACTTCAATATCCCTGATTTGTACGGGTTTGCCGAAGTAGGTTCTGTTGGGAATCTCCCTTATGATGCCGCGCATTCTGGGGTTATAAAATGTAACATCTATTGTTTCATGTATGCGGTAGCTGTTGTCCTTAAGAACTTCCATCTCCACATGGTAGCCGGTTATTTCAAGGTCATAGGCTCCGGCCTTTTCCATACACGGCAGGGCAAAAGCAAAGAGCACAAGAGAGATAAGGGTCAAGGAAATTTTACCCATTGCATTTTTGTTTGCTGAATTATTTCCAGGCGGTGTTTTAAGAAACATACATGTTACCTTCTATGGGCCGGTCCCTATGGGAGGTTAGAATTTGACAGCCACCGGGCCCCGTTCGGATTCTTCCATATTAAAGAAGGGTGCTTTCACAAACTTGAACATGCCCGCTATGATGTTGGCAGGAAATGACTCTACCTTGGTGTTCATCTCTTTTACCACCGCGTTATAGTATTTTCTGCTGTGGGCGATGTCTTCTTCAATTTTTTTTAGCTGCTGCTGGAGGTCTAAAAATTGGCTGTCCGCTTTCAGGTTGGGGTAGCTTTCACTTAGCGCGAAGAGTGATTTCAACGCCCCGCTGAGCCTGGCTTCATTCTGCCGCCGCTCTTCCATCCCGCTCTGTTCGGGGGTGCCTGTCTCTCCAGGGTTGGTTTTGGAGGCGGCCCCCATGGCCATGTTGCGGGCTTGCACAACCTTTTCCAGGGTCTCTTTTTCGTGGGCGGCGTATCCCTTTACTGACTCCACCAAATTAGGTACCAGGTCATACCGCTTTTTCAGGTACACATCCATGGTGGAGAAACTCTCATGTACACTATTTCTGAGCCGTATAAAACCGTTATATGTGAGCATCACATAGAGGGCGCAGAGGACCAATAAACCTATTATTATATACACTATCATCATAACCCTATAGTAGTACCGCCAGGCCGAAAAAACAAGCAAAAGATTAAGCAGTAAAAGATTCAATGAAAAAAATGCAGCAGTACTCACTCTAACAGAGGGTATCAGGTATAAGCTCCTACAAGAACAATTATTATCTGCCTTACTGCC
>SLIA01000017.1 GCA_007135935.1 Wenzhouxiangella sp. | reverse complement strand
GCTCGGGGCGATAGCCCGGTTGTTTCCTTCAGCGCGGATCGTGTTCGTGATCCGGCACCCCTGCGGCGTGGCCGCTTCGATTCTCCGGGGAGAAGAGGACATGAAATTTTCCGCGGGTCCGTCCAGCGAAGACCGCGGGTTTTTCGAGCTTTTGGCACGCACCGGCGTGGCGCGTTCGCGCGGCCTGACCGTGGAGCGTTTCTTTGCGATGTCTGCGATCGAGCGCATCGCGTGGCGTTGGGCGCTCCTCAATGAGAAGACGCTCCATGAACTGTCGGGTCTACCGAACTGCCGGGTGGTCCGATATGAGGATCTTTGTGACCGGCCCATCGAGGTAAGCCGCGATCTGCTGGCATTTGCGCACCTTGACTGGGCTGATCAAACCCATGCGTTCGTCTCCTCCAGCACGGCCCGGGAGGATGGCTCGTACTACGGGGTGTTCAAGGATCCCCGGGAAGCGGCCAACAAGTGGAGGAAAACACTACCCCAGGAGGCGATCGAGACGATTCTGCATGTGGCGGGTCAAACAGACTCTGGCCGTCTGTTTGTGGACTCGGAAAGCTCCGAGTCGAGCACGAAGAAGCCCTGAGGGAAGCCCTGGGCCGACCCAGGGAATCGATTGCTGGCTGAGGATCAGGATGGTTGCTGTTACACGCTGGGTACTGGGGCTGATCGCCGTGTGCCTTCTGGCGGTGCTGGTGCTGCTGGTCGGCTCGCTGGAACGTTCGCCCGTGGTAATCAGCGAGCATCGGGTGACGCCCGACACGGCGCGGCTCGCGGACGAGGTGGCCGCACGCCTGCGCAGGGTTGGGAGCGAGCGAGAAATTGCGTTCTCAGCGGACGAGGCCGCAACGCTGGCAGCCATCAGCTCGCGGCTACATCCGGGGCTTGCCGCGCAGGTGAACATTGCCCACCAGCAGATGGTGGCCGCCGCCAGTCTCCCGCTCTTTAGTGGTCGTCTTTACCTGAACGTGAGCACGCTGGTGCTTCCCTCTGAACATGGCCTATCGGTCGACCACGTGCGGGTGGGTGCGATCGATTGGCCGGGACCCGTGGCGGTCAAGCTGGGAGAGTGGATTGGTAATCTTTCGGTCAGGCCGCGCGGTGGAACGGAGGTCTTGTCGGCGATCGAGGCGGTGCGCTTCGATCGCGACCGCATGGTGGTCGCCTATCGTCCTCCCGAGAACCTGAGGTTCTCCCGTCTGCTGGATATGCGGGATGCTCGGCAACCCTTCGGGGACCCCGAGCGGATGCGTCACTACTATGCGCTGCTACTGGACCACGCCAGGGCGACGTCCGATGAACGCTTGGCCAGTTACCTCGATCTCGCGATGCGTGAGGCGGCCAGTCGCAGCACGGCCGGACGTTCGGCGGTCGAGGAGAACGAAGCGGCCCTGCTGGCGCTCGCGGTGTTCCTTGGTATCCACCGGTTCGAGTTGCTGCTCGGCGATGTGCGCGGCGACCTGCCAGCGCGGCCGCCCCGGCTGCACGTCAAGTTGGCAGGAAGGCAGGGGATTCAGTTGCATTTCACGTATTCCGCGGCCATCACGGTCATGAGCAACCGGGTGGCCGGACTGCTTGCGGGCGAACTCAAGGAGCTGCTCGACGCCAACCCCGGGGGCAGCGGGTTCAGCTTCGCGGATTTGATGGCGGACAACGCAGGCGTGCGCTTTGCCGAGATTGCAACGGCTTCCGAAGCCAGCGCGCGCACCCTGCACGATTTCGTGCTGATGCACGGGTTGGCCGACAGCACGCTATTGCCCGACATCGAGGGGATCGAGGAGGGCATCGGCTATGACGCCTTCCGTGAGCGATTCGATCACATCGACTCGGAGGCGTACCGCGAAATGGTGGCATCGATAAGCGGTGAGTTGGACGCAATGCCGCTGTACCGGTTGGCCGAACCGGATAGTAGTGCAAGCGCAGATTGATGCGATCTCCGGGGCGCTGCGCTCAAGCGCCGGCAGCCAGTCGTCCCTGCAACCACCCGCACCGAGTTCGGTCCCGCAGCAACGTTTGCGACTTGTAGCTCCGTCCGTTTGGGTGGGTTTGGAGTTGCATGGTGTTCGACTTCGCCTCCCGGGCGGATGAAGGGGGTCTCGGCTGGCCATTCCCCGCAATCAGGCTCCGTCAAAGACATAGACGCGATTCGGAGATCCGGGAGCTTGCTGCTGTCTGTAACCCAGGTTCAACAACTTGTCCTCAAGGGGTTGGGAGGATGTCTCGAGTATCATCACGGGGTGGTCGCGCTGGATCAGGTTCCACATACCCGTTACGGCCGGTTCCTCGTGCCCTTCGACGTCGATCTTGACGAGTGCCACGGCGGCTGGCAGGTTCAGGCTATCGATCGCAAGGGTAAGCACGTGCTGTGCCCGGTCCCTGGGTTCTGAGGCTCCCGAGCTTAGCCGCGCCATGTAGAAGTTTTCGAGCCCGGAATCAAAGCGTGGCACATCCATTTGGGACAATGCCGTTTGGTCGGAAGCCGCTGCATTGATGGCGGTCACGTTGCGGGATGCGGCGACGTCCAGATTGGAGATCAGAATCGAAAAGGTCTCCGGGATGGGTTCAAGGGCGATCACACGACCCTGTTCTCCGACCAGGCCAGACATTGCGATTGTGTAGGTCCCGGCATTTGCGCCAATATCAAGCGCCCAGTCTCCCGGCTTGAGCCATTCTGGCAACCGGTCGAATTCCGGCTCATCCGCATGAAATTCCCCGCGTCTGATCAGGGCTCGCGATCGGGCACGGCGGAGCAGATGTTGCCATCGTGTGGGAAGGTGCGCTGCGATTCGCTTGATCACGTTGCTCAGTGGTCTGTTCAATTGGTCGATTCCCACCTAGTCTCTCGGGGTCTTAAAGGGCCCGCCATCCCGACACCCGCGCGAGCAGGGCCGAGGGTGTACCGGTGACGTCCTCGTGAACGCCGATCCGCCGGATCATGTACGGATCCATGCGCGGTGCATGCCACCCCCGCCGGGTGCAGGTGGCGCCTTGGTAGGCCGCCTTGACGCGGCGGTACGCCGGGTCCGAGGTATCCCCGTTCGGGTAGCAGAACAGCTCGACCGGCTGGTTGATCTTGGCTTCCAGTAGGCGCCGGGATCCCTTGATCTCGTCGTCCAGGACCTGCGGTGACAACGAATCAAGCAGGCGCGTGTGCCGCCGTGTGTGGGAGCCGAACCGGACCAGACCGGAAGCGGCCATGGTGCGCACCTCGGCCCAGCTCACAAGGTCCCTGTCCAATTCCGGCCTGTCCGATGCGCCAACCGGGGACAGCGCCGCCTCGAGTCGATCGAGCAACCCGTGCATGGAGGCGTCATCGGTTGCCTTGCAACGCGCGATTGCCGTGTCGATCTGTTCGCACGTCAGGTCGGTGCCGACACAGGTCAGCGGTACACCGAGCGCGGCCAGCTGTCGCCGGGTTTCATCATCGAGTCGCTCATCGTAACGCGGCTCCCAGACCTTCAGTGCCTGGAACAGCCGGTTGGGCCAGAACTGGTAATGGCTGCCCACCATATCGGTGACCAGAAAGATCGTCGCCGGCATACCCGCTGCCTGCAGGACGGGGAATGCATGATCGTAATTGTCCCGCCAGCCGTCGTCGAAGGTGATGGCAAGGGAACGTCCCGGAGGGGGGTCGCCGGCCTTGGCGGCCCTTAGCCAGTCATCCAGATGCACGGGGGTGAAGTGCCGTTTGAGCACCTCGAAATGCATGGCTAGCAACGCGGGGCTGACCAGCATACCGGGCTGCTCCGTTTCCCGTGCGGGGTATCCCTTCGGCAGCACCCGGTGGTAGGTGAGCACGAGCAGGCAGGGACCGCGCCGCCAGCGGTGTGGGCCGATGACCGCCACGACGCCGCGCAATGCCGATTTGACGGTCTGCTTGATCACGTGTCCGCGAGCACTCGATTCAGCACGCGGTTCATCGTGCGAAAGAGTGGCGGCAGCGACGTCGATCGGATTGCGCTGCGTCTGGGAATGGCTTTCATGCGCTGCCTGGTTCCGGCGTTGTGGGTACACGGACTGTACCGGAATGTCCACTTGCGAAGATAGCTTGACATTGAAGTGGTCTTGGACACGCCGCCCATCAGACACCAGGCCAAAGCGCTTCGTAGATGGCCACGTAACGTTTCTCGGTTAGGTGTGCTCTACTGTTGTGCTGGGTGAATATGCTTGTTCGGGTCGTGGATAGATTGAAGGGTCGGCTACGGGAGCGGTGGAGATGACGGGCGTTAGTCGGTGGGGGTTGAGGCTGATCGTTTTGTGCCTTCTGGCGGTGCTGGCCCTACTGATCGCCTCGCTGGAACGCTCGCCCGTCGTCGTCAGCGAACACCGGGTGACGCCTGAGACCGCGCGGCTCGCGGAGGAAGTGGCCGGGCGCGTGCGCAGGATCGCATACCACCGAGAAATCGCGTTCTCGGCCGAAGAGGCGGCCGCGCTTGCCGCCATCAGTTCCCCGCTCCATCCCGGGCTGGCGACCCAGGTGAATATCACCAATGAGCAGATGCTCGCTGCCGCGAGCCTCCCGGTCATCCAGGGCCATCTCTATTTAAACGTGAGTGCGTTGGTGCTGCCTTCAGAGCACGGCGTATGGGTGGACCACGTGCGCGTGGGTGCGATCAAGTGGCCCGGACCGGTGGCGGTGAAGATCGCGGAGTGGATCGGCAACCTGTTGGTGAGGCCGCGTGGGGGTACCGAGGTGTTGTCGGCGATCGAGGGGGTGCGTTTCGACCGGGGTCGCGTCGTGGTGGCCTACCGTCATCCCGAGAACCTGAGGTTCTCGCACCTGTTCGATTTGCGTGATGCCCGGCAACCCTACGGCGACCCCGCACGCATGCGTCACTACTACGCGTTGTTGCTGGACCACGCCACCGGAACGGGCGACGACCAGTTGGCCGGTTACCTGGAGCAGGCGATGTTGGAGGCTGCGCGTCGCAGCGTGGGCGGTCGTTCGGCCATAGAGGAGAATGAAGCGGCCTTGCTCGCGCTTGCCGTCTTGCTCGGCATACACCGATTCGAAGTGCTGC
>SLIA01000008.1 GCA_007135935.1 Wenzhouxiangella sp. | reverse complement strand
GTGATCAACCGCGGCGCGATGGGTGCTCGCAGCCCGATGGATTGCGCGTAGCGCTCATTTGCGCAAGGCGGCCTTCGGCCACGCTACCGCCGTGGCCGTGCACAACCGTGAAGCGCCCCGCCGTCAGCCTACACCATCGGCGGCCATTTTCTCCAGCACGTGGCGGGCGCGGTTGACGGTTTCGCGGATATCGCTTTCGGTGTGGGCGCTGGAAACGAAGCCGGCTTCGAAGGCAGACGGCGCGAAGTACACGCCTTCGGCAAGCATTTCGGTGAAGAAGGTCTTGAACTGGTCGATGTTGCAGGCGGCGGCCTGTTCGAAGTTGCTGACCTGTTCTTCGGCGGTAAAGAAATAGCCGAACATGCCGCCGACGGCCACGGTGGCCATGGGGATGCCGGCGCTGTCGGCGGCTTTCTTGAGTCCGTCGGCAAGGTGCCGGGTATGGCTTGTGAGGTGGTCGTAGAAATCCGGTGCGCGCAGCAGTTCGAGGTTGGCGATGCCGGCGGCCATGGCCACCGGGTTGCCCGACAGGGTGCCGGCCTGGTAGACCGGGCCTTCGGGGGCGACCAGTTTCATGTATTCGTGCTTGCCGCCGAAGGCGCCGACCGGCATGCCGGCACCGATAACCTTGCCGAAGGTGGTCAGGTCGGGTGTCACGTTGTACAGGCCCTGGGCGCCGGTGGGGCCGACGCGGAATCCGGTCATGACTTCGTCGAAGATCAAAACCGCGCCGTGTTGATCGCAGATCTCGCGCAGGCCCTGGAGGAAACCGTCTTTGGGCAGCACGCAGTTCATGTTGCCGGCGATGGGCTCGACGATGATGCAGGCGATCTCGTCGGGGTGTTGTTCGAACAGTTCGCGCACGCTGTCGAGGTCGTTGAAGCGGGCGTTGAGGGTCAGTTCGGCCAGGGCTTCGGGCACGCCCGGCGAGGTCGGCACGCCCAGGGTCTGGGCACCGCTGCCGGCCTTGACCAGGAACGAATCACCGTGGCCGTGGTAGTTGCCCTCGAACTTGAGGATGCGGTCGCGTTTGGTCGCGGCTCGCGCCACGCGGATGGCGCTCATGGTGGCCTCGGTGCCGGAGTTGACCATGCGCACGCGTTCGAACGATGGGATGAGTTCGCACAGCATCTCGGCCATGGTCACTTCACCCGGTGCCGGCGCGCCGAAGCTCAGGCCCTTGCTGGCGGCTTTCTGCACGGCCTCGACGATGTAGGGATGGGCGTGGCCGCAGATCATCGGTCCCCAGGAGCCGACATAGTCGATGTAGCGTTTGCCGTCGACATCGAACAGGTGAGCACCCTCGGCGTGGTCGAAGAACACCGGCTCGCCGCCGACGGCGGCAAAGGCGCGCACCGGCGAGTTGACGCCGCCGGGAATGCGGGCGCGGGCACGTTCGAACAGGTCGTGGGATTGGCTCATGGTCAAAACAGCTCCTGGTATTGTCGGGCGCGTTGCTCGATGTCTTCGGCGTTGAACAGGTCGGTGATCACCGCCAGCAGATCGGCGCCGGCATCGATGGCGATGCGCGCGTTGTCCAGCGTGATGCCGCCGATGGCGGTCACCGGCAGGCCGAGTTCGCGTGCGGCGGTGAGCACATCGGGCGGACAGTTTACGGCATCGGGCTTGGTCGGTGAGGCGAACAGGCTGCCGAAGGCGAGGTAATCCGGGCCGCTGTCGGCCAGGTGGCGAGCGCGGTCGAGATCGTCGTAGCAGCTCACGCCGATGATGGCTTCATCGCCCAGCAGTTCCCTGGCTTTTTTCGGCTCAACGTCGTCGCGGCCCAGGTGCACGCCGTGGGCCTTGATGATGGCGGCCAGTTCGGCATCGTCGTTGATCAGCAGTGCCGCGCCCGCGCGATGGCAGGCCTTGAGCAGTTCACGGGCCACGTCCGGGTCGGGGGCGGGCTTGGCACGATACTGCAGCAGACGCACGCCGCCGGCCAGTGCCGCGTCGACCGCCGGCAGCAGCTTGGCGGGCGACCAGTCGGCCGGGGTCAAAGCGTAGAGTCCGGGCTTTAGAAAATCGCGCTTGTCGTTCATTTAGAATAACGGGCCATTTCGAATTTCCGTGGAATCTTAACCCGTGAGCGAACAACAACCCTACAAGCAGTGGATGTGCATTGTCTGTGGCCTGATCTACGACGAGGAGGAAGGCTGGCCGGATGACGGCATTCCGCCGGGAACGCGCTGGGAAGACGTGCCCGAGGACTGGGTCTGCCCCGACTGCGGCGCCGGCAAGGAAGACTTCGAAATGGTGGAAATGTAAGTCGGCCGCCGCCGCGATTTCCAACCGCCAATCCGCAATCCCCTCAGGCGTGGCGCACGCCTGATGCCCAGCGCCCGTCCGGCCACAAGCGGAACCAGCGCAGTCCCGGGCCGGACTCATCGAGCGTGAACTTCGGCGTGTCGCGGTGGCTGTTGGCCACCGTCGAGGGTGCCGACAGGCAGGCAATGCCGGCATGTTCGCCCTCGAAAACCTGGTGGACATGACCGAAGGCCACGGCTTTCACGCAGCGCGCGTTCAGCCGCTCCCACAAACGCTGGTTTTCGACCAGCGGGTACTTGTCGATCCACGGTGATCCCACCGCGATCGGCTGGTGGTGAACGAAGATCAGCGCCGGTTGATCGCCGTCGAGTTCGGCCAGCGGGGCCAGGCGTTCGGCGTCGAGCTCGCCTTCGGGCCGGTCGTGCCAGGCCGAATCCAGCAGCACCACCTGCCAGCCGCCGAAGTGGCAGACCGGTCCGGCAATGAAGCCGGGGCGGTCCAGCACCTCTTCCATCACCGGGCGTTCGTCGTGGTTGCCCGGCAACCAGGCAATGGGCTGGCCCCAGTCTTCGACCAGAGCGGCCACCTGCCGGTAGGACTCGGCCGAGCCGTCCTCGGAGACATCGCCGCTGAGCACGATGGCATCGGGTGCCAGTTCGCGCACCACCGGATCCAGGCGGGCCAGGTTGTTCATTGGCTGGCAGCCGCGGTATTCGGTGCCCGGTTGGGCCGAGACGTGGCAGTCGCTGAGCTGGATCAGGGTAAAGGCTTGCTCGCTCATGCCGTCATTGTGACAGACCCGGCCTGGATGATTGGCCGTTTGTCGTCGGCTTCACACCTTTCATCGCCTGCAACTTGCCGCGCGCGGAGTTGACTGGCATATTAGAAAGTGCCGGGGTGCCGGTATGCACCGGCGTGTTGGCCTGGGGCGCAAAGGGAGAATCAACCAATGGCGGATCGGCATGGACAGACAGCGGGCTTTACGCTGATCGAGCTCATTGTCACGGTGCTGGTGCTGGCCATCGTGGCCGCGCTGGCCATTCCCGCCATGCAGGACCTGGTGCGAAACAACCGGGTCAGCTCCCAGCACAACGAACTGCGAACCCTCATCGCACTGGCCCGGGCCGAGGCCATCCGGCGCAACGAATCGGTCGTTGTGGATTTACTGTCGTCGGCTTCAGGCTGGCAGGCGCGAGTGCGCGAGCCGGGTCAACCCCCCGACCCCGACGCGGGCTGCGCCGATATCCCGGGGGTCATTCGCTGCATCGAGCATCGGCATGTATCGCTGGAATTCGACGCCGAGACGATCGAGTTCAACAACCGCGGTTACCTGCAGCAAGCCTCGGAAGAGTGGATGGCAGTAACCATCGTGATGGCGCACCACGACTGCTCGGGGGCGCTGCAGGCACGCGAGATGCTCATCCTGCCCACCGGCCAGGTTGTGTCCGAACGGATCGAGTGCCCGTGATCGTGCCGAAGTAAGGGAGGACACCACAGCATGAACCCTCGCCAGCTCTCCACATCCGGCCGCACCGGCGGCCTGACCCTCGTCGAAGTCCTGATTGCCGTGCTGGTGCTTTCGCTCGGCCTGGTCGCCATGGCCGGCCTGCACCAGTTGGGGCTGCGCAATGCGCATTCTTCCTATTACACCTCGATTGCCGCCGCCGTGGCACTCGACCTCGAGGAGCGATTGTGGCTGGCCGCCGGCGAACTCGATCAGGGCTGCCTGACCGGCCCGCAGGATGTTCAGCCGCTGATCGCCGATCTGGTCGAGCGTTGGTCGGGAACCGACCCGGACCGCATCGGGGTCCCCGGCCTGGACGTCGAACTGGTCTCGGTCGATTCGGCCGCGCTCGATCCGGCAGCGGGGCGCAACTACTGGACCGAGGTGCGCGTGGCGGTGTCCTGGCAGGATGATCGCGTGGACACAGACGAGGTGTTTCCCTATACCGCGCGCGTGGTCTGCGCGCCGGCACCACCGGTGCAAGAGGAGGAGGAGTCATGACATTCTGTCGCCGCCGCAACCGGGGGTTTTCGCTGGTCGAACTGATGATCGCCCTGGCGCTCAGCCTGTTTCTGCTCGGGATCCTCTACATCACCTACATCTCGGCACGCAATACCGCAACCGATACCGAGGCCCTGTCGCGCTTCCAGGAAAACATTCGCTTTGCCAGCGATCACCTGGTACGCGACCTGCGCAATACCGGCTTTCGCGACCAGCTCACCCTGACCTTTGACGAATACCGGGCGATCGGCGAGCGCTACGCGAACATCAACGAGGACGGTTCGCTGACCATTCGCTATGCCGGCCGGCACACCTGCCCGGCAGCCGGCGATGACATATCGCTGCTCGACGAACTGCAGGTGGTCGAAAAGCGCTATTTTGTCGACGAGGCCGGGTTTCTGGCCTGTGAGAGCCGATCCGGGCGCTCGACCGAATCGGGTTTCACCTGGGGTCCAACCAGAACGGTGCGATTGGCGGCCGGCCTGAGCGATATCTCTTTCGAGCTGTTGCCGGCCGGCGCAACCGTGCCATGCACGCTGGAAACGTCCGATCTCGCCAACGCCTGCACCGGGGTGGACGTCACGGCAACCTTTCGCGGTGTCGACGACGACGACCTGCGCGAGCTGGAACTGACCGCGTCGTTCCGCAACGTCATCGTCGATCGCATCTACCGCATGCGATAAACCCCGCCCACCCAATCGAGGGGACCGAGTCATGAAAGCAACCATTCACTCTCTGCGCAACCGGTCGGGCATTGCCCTGATCGTGGCATTGATCCTGCTGGCGGTCATCGTCGTCATCGGCATTACCTCCCTGAGCGGCGTGCTCATGCAGGAACGCATGGCCTCGGGCGCCAACGTGCAGGCGCTGGCCTTCGAAGGCGCCTCGGCCGGCATCACCGAAACCCTGGAATGGGCGCGCGATCGCGACAACTGGCCGACCGGGCCGGATGGCGAACCGGTCGAGTGCGTCCGTGGTGAAGGCGACTTTCTCGGCGACTGGTTTCCGCCGCTCAACCAGCCGGGCAAGGTGCTCGATGTCGCCGACCTGCCCGAGGAGTTCCGGGTCGAGTATCGCAAGCGGCTGGGCTGTTTCGAGGCCGAAGGCTGGACCCTGCTGATGGGACCCGGGCTGGATTTCGACCCGCCGCAGCAACTGCTCGCACTCAGCCGTGGCCAGGTCGTACGCGCCTCCGACAACAGCGTGCTGTCCACCCGCGAGATCGAGGTTCGGCTAGAGGAGCGCGGCGTCAATCCCACCTGCCTGATCCAGATCGGCCCGATCGGCGACCTGCGCATGCCCGATTCGGATCGATTCAGTATCGATGCCCGGCCCGACGGCTGTCCGATCATGGCCGCCAGCGAAGAGGACGCCGAACGCATGCGCGATCAGCTCGGACAGAAACGGCTGGGCAATTACCTGCCGACCGAACCCGGCATTACCTCCGGCAACCCCGACGGCATCTGGGGCAATGCCCACGGTCTGGCGCGGGGGGTCAATGCAGTCAAGATCGGCGTGCGCCTGTTCAACGCCTGGCAGGCGGCCGGCCTGGAAGACAACCCCTTCTCCCGCTGCGCCGGTCGTTTGCAGGTCGGCAACCAGAACTGGAATCCGCCGGCCTGCGGACAGTCGGTGCCCGGTGGCCTGACCTACATTGCCGGCAACCTCTCGGTGGCCGGCAATTGCGACCTGCACGGCGCGCTGTTCATCGAGGGCAGCTACTCTTCCGGCGGCGCGCCCGCCTATGACGGCGACTTGCTGATCCTCGGCGGCAGCATCGATATCGGTGGCTTCGGCGGTGCCGACAACAGCGGGCTGGTGCTGCTGCACAACCTGCGCCACGAGAATGTCGGCAACGACAACCCCAATTCGACCCGGGTGGCCTATCAGCCCGACGACGTCCTCTTCAGTGCATCCGACTTCATCATTCGCGGCGGCGGCAACGCCACCATCGTGCCGCGCGAATGCGACAGCCTGCAGCAGACCTGGCACGACCTGAATTTCTGCCTGGCCGACCTGCAGGAGATGGTCGAAACCGAGACCAGCTGGGTCGTGCCCGGCAATGGCGAGAACGATGACACGGTGGTCGAAGGCAGCGTATTCGAATCGCATGCCTACACGCTGGGGCTGAGCATTCCCGAGGATCTCGACCTGCCCGACCTGCTGCGCGAGGACGAGGATGCCGAGCACCCGGTGCGTTTCCCCATCCCGCGCTGCGACGCCGATGGCGCGGGCGTCTACATGGCCATTGCCAGCTGGCGCGAGTTCATCGACCGCGGCCGCTGGGACTAGCCCGAATAACTCATGAATTACCCGGGCCAGGGCAACTCCAGGTTGCCCACGGTCAACGTATCGCCTCGCTCCAGGCCCAGTGATCGGGCCTGGCCGGCATTGACCTCGAGCACGTACATCGCCGGGCCTTCGCTGGGGTAGCTGGGACAACGCTGGGTGCGGCAGGGCCGCGCGTTGTGGGTGATGGAGACGACCCTGAGGTCGCGGTCGAGGTAGATGATGTCGAGCGGAATGCGGGTATTGCGCATCCAGAAAGCACGCGGTGCCTCTCGCCTGAAGACAAACAGCATGCCGCGATTGTCGGCCAGCTCGTCCCGAAACATCAGCCCGCGTGCCTGCTTCTCGGTTGTATCGGCAATCTCGACATAAAACCGCTTGCCCTTGACCTCCACCCACGGCTCATTGGCGTGACAGGCGGCCAGCGCCAGGCAAGTGATGGCGGCGACGAGGAGTTTGAGGAGACTAGGCTGCATAGGGGAATTGTATGCCGGGTAGAGGGAGAGAGGGGGAGAAGGAAGAGGGTAAAGCCCCAATTGGCTAAACCGACCACCATCTTCCCTCTCTTCGTCTGTACCTCACTTCCTCTACTCCTCTTCCCCTCTACCCTTCTCCCCAGCGAAGCAAAGCGCAGCGCCCTCACCCTTCCAACATCGCCTTCAACGCCGCAATATTGTCCTTCGCATCCTCGGCGGTCGGCTTTTCGCTGGCGCGTCTGGCCGGCCAGCGGGTGTGTTCCTCGGGCAATTCGTCGAGGAAGCGGCTGGGGGTGGTTTCGGTCTGTTCGCCGCCGCGGCGGCGCTTGTTGGCGTAGCTGATGGCGAGCTTGCGCTCGGCGCGGGTGATGCCGACATACATCAGGCGGCGTTCTTCCTCGATCTGGCCGTCGTCGATCGAGCGGGTGTGCGGCAGCAGGCCTTCCTCGCAGCCGGGCAGCCACACACGCGAGAACTCCAGCCCCTTGGCCGCGTGCAGGGTCATCATGCGCACCAGGTCGGCGCCGTCGTGGCGGTCGTCGTCGGGGCCGGCGGCCAGCGAGACGCGCGCGATCAGTTCCTCGCCGGACTGGACGCTGTCTGCCAGCCGGCCGATCCAGCCGATCAGGTCGTCCATGCTCTTGCGCCGACGTTCGCGCTTGCGCGGCTCGTCGTCGGTCTCGCAGATGAAGTCGAAATAACCGATGTGCTCGGTCAGTTCACGAAACAACTCGCCAAGCTCGCTCATCTCGCCGCGCTCGAAGCGGTCGTTGAATTCGATCAGCAGGTTGCTGAACGAGCGCAGGCCGCGCTGGGCCGGGGTCGGCAGTTCGGCCTGGAAACGCGCATCGGTGGCCGCCTCGAACAGGCTGGTGTGAGTGGCATCGGCGTAAGTGGCCAGGCGCGACATTGCGCCCGAGCCCAGGCCGCGCCGCGGCACGTTGGCCACGCGCATGAACGCCGGGTTGTCCTCGGGATTGATCACCAGCCTGAGGTAGGCGAGCAGGTCGCGGATCTCGCGCGCGTCGAACCAGCTCGGGCCGCCGGAGACCACATAGGGAATGCCGTATTCGCGCAACTGCTGCTCGATGGCACGGGCCTGGTAGTTGGAGCGATACAGCACGGCGCAGTCGCCGAAGCGCACGCGGTTGCCGTGGACTTCGGACAGGATGCCGCGGGCAATGCCCTCGGCCTCGTCGGCCTCGTCGGCATACTCGACGATCTCGATGGGATCACCGGGTCCGAGCTGGCTCCACAGCTTCTTTTCGATGTCATGCGGATTGCACGAAATCACGGCGTTGGCCGAGGCCAGGATGCGCCCGGTGGAGCGGTAGTTCTGCTCGAGCTTGATGACGGTGAGGTTGGGCCAGTCGGTCTTCAGGCTGGCGAGGTTTTCCGGTCGCGCGCCGCGCCAGCCATAGATCGACTGGTCGTCATCGCCCACCGCGGTGAATGCACCGGTGCTTTCGGTCAGCTGGCTGAGCAGGCGGTACTGCGCCTCGCTGGTGTCCTGGTATTCGTCGACCAGCAGGTATTGCAGGCGCCGGCGCCAGCGCGTGCGGATTTCCGGGTCTTCGAGCAGGCGCGCGGGGATGGTGATCAGGTCGTCGAAGTCGACCGCATTGAGTGCGGCCAGGCGTTCGGCGTAGCCGGCATAGATCTCGGCCGCGCGCGCCTCGTTTTCGTCCGTGGCCGCGGCCAGGGCCCGGTCCGGGGCAACCCCGGCATCCTTGTAGCGGCCGATGCCGGCCTGCACCGCCCACACCATGTCGTTGGCCGCGCCGGAAGGCAGCAGCTCGCGCACCAGGTCGCCGGCGGTGTGCTGGTCGAGAATGCTCATGCCCTTCCTGCGCCCGGCGGCTTCGGGCTCGGACTTGAGGATCTGCCAGCCCAGCGAGTGGAAGGTGGAGATGGTCAGCCCTTCGACGGCCTTGCGGCCCAGGCGCTTGCCGATGCGTTTGCGCATTTCGCGCGCGGCCTTGTTGGTAAAGGTGATCGCGGCGATGTGGCGGGCGGGGAAGTGGCCGCGGTCGATCAGCCAGGCGATCTTCTCGGTGATCACGCGCGTCTTGCCCGAACCGGCACCGGCCAGCACCAGCAACGGCGAATCGATATGCACGACCGCGGCACGTTGCTGGGGGTTGAGGGTGTCGAGTGGGGCGGCCATGGGGTGCGAGATTGTAGCCGATGACACGGCAGTAAGGACAGGACGATATACTCTCACTCATGAGAAATCTTCTGCTTGCCGTCATCATCGTCCTGCTGGCACCGGCTGCCGCCGCGGCCGACGAGGTCGTCTCCGAACGCCTCGATCTGCTCCAGCGCCAGTCGGTGATCATCGACCATCAGCGCCTGGTCGGCAACGTGCGCGCGCAGGCCCGGCGCGAGGGCGTGATCGTACAGGTGCCCCAGTTGTTCATCTATCTTTACGACCACTCCGGCTCCTGGCACCTGGACGGGTTCCGCCGGGGGTTCGAACGCGAACTCAACCTGACGGTGAAGCGCGAGAGACGTGCCCGCACCATGGTGCGCCTCGACCGTCTGCTCGGAAACGTCACCGACCGGTCCGGGGAGCGTATCGAGATTGCCGACCTGCCCGAGGGCGATGTGTTCATCCTGCTCTACCGGCGCGATAACTGCGAGGAGTGCGAAAAGGTCGAGGAGGCCGTCACCCAGTGGCTCGGCGAGGCCACCGAACTCTCGGCAGTGTGGATGGACGTGTGGATGGACCGCCAGCCGGAAGGTTGATGGCCAAGCTCTACTTCTATTATTCGACGATGAACGCCGGCAAGACCACGGTCTTGCTGCAGTCGGCCTATAACTACAGCGAACGCGGCATGCGGCCGCTGCTGCTCAGCCCCGGGATCGACGACCGCGCCGGCCGGGGCATGATTCGTTCGCGTGCCGGCCTTCAATCCCCTGCCCTGGCCGTCGGCCCCGACGATGACCTGTTCGAACGGGTGCGCGGCGAGTTCGCCGGCGGCAACATCCATTGCGTGCTGACCGACGAGTCGCAGTTCTTTACCCGCGAGCAGGTCTGGCAGTTGACCGAGGTGGTCGACCGGCTGAAGATCCCGGTGCTGGCGTTCGGCCTGAGGACGGATTTTCGGGGCGAGCTGTTCGACGGCAGCCGCCACCTGCTGGCCTGGGCCGACGAGTTGAAGGAACTCAAGACCATCTGCCACACCGGCGCCAAGGCCACCATGGTAGTGCGCGTCGATGAACACGGCTACGCGGTCACCGAGGGCGCGCAGGTCGAGATCGGCGGCAACGATCGCTACGTCCCGGTCAGTCGCGCCGAGTTCAAGCTGGTCTTCCACGGCGGCAAGAAGGTGAAACTGTTCGACAACGACACCCCCGCCCGACAGCAGGCCCTGATCGAAGACTGAAACCTGATCGGCTTGTACGCACCCCCCACCAGCCCGTATCCTGAACCCTGACCCCTGAACCCTTCTTAGAAAATGCGCCGAATCATCTCACTGCTCATGATCGCTCGCCTGATCCAGCGCCTGATCAACGGCAGCCGCGGCCCGTCACGCCGAACCCACACCGCCCGCCCCCAACAACCCCAACGCCCGGCCGAACCCCCACAGGGAAGCGCCCCGCGCAGTAACCAGACCGGGCAATCCAACCCCGATTCCACCGGCACCGGCCAAGATTGAATCATCGGCTCGGCTGGACAACGGCGGCACACTCCCCACCGAGTCGGGGAAACCCAACGCTTCGAATCACGAACCCCAATCCACGACACGCACAGGATGCCGCCAAGCGAAGCGCATCGGCCGGCGCCACTGAGTGGGGGCTGTTCCACCCTTGTCTAACGCGCAGCAAATCCCACGAAAAGACAAAAAGACAAAACGACCAAACGACGAAACGTCCAACCAACCAACCAACCAACCAACGAACAAACGAACAAACGAACCCTCACCACCCCGACCGCGCCGCCTGCTCCTCCAACCATCCGGCCAGGGCGCGAATGGCCGGCTCGTTGCGGCGGCTGGACTTGTAGGCGAGGTGGAACTCGTCGCCTGTGGCCATCAATGGAACCGGCAGGCGTACCAGGTCGGGGTCGGCCGCGGTGTCTAGCATGTAGTCATTCGACAGGGCTATGCCCTGGTCGTGGCGGGCGGCTTCGTGGGCGAGCAGCATGTGGCTGAAATGGTGCAGCCTGGCATCGGAGGGCAATCGCCGGCCATTGGCGCTGAACCAGCGGCGCCAGTCCTCACCGGGCCGGTCGAACAGGCTGGCGGCCGACAACAGGCGAAAGCGCAGCAGCCATTGCGGGTCCAGCGCCCGCGGCTGTTCATGTTCGATCAGTCGGTCTTCCTTCAGGCATTTCTGCATCTGCTGCCAGTAAGGGCGCGAACAGATGGCAAACAATTGCTCGACGTAGAGCCGGCGGGACTGGTAGCCGCGCTGTCGGTAACGCACGGTCAGAAAGCAGTCGGCAATGCGATCGGACATGTGCGGCATGTCGGAGAGCATTTCCAGATCCAGCTCGATTTCGGGATGCTGGCGCTGGAACTGCGGCAAACGGGGGATCAGCCAGCACACGGCCAGGGAACTGGGCACGGCCAGACGCAGCCGTTCGTCACTGCTGCCGCGCAGGCGGCCGGCGGCACGCTCGATCCGAGCCAGGGCCGGAGCCACCTCTTCGAGAAATTGCTCGCCGGCCTGGGTCAGGGAAACATTGCGACCGGCGCGTATGAACAGTGCCTCCCCCAGGCTGTCTTCCAGGGCCCGGATCTGATGACTGATCGCACTCTGGGTCAGGTTCATTTCCTCGGCGGCACGCGAGAAGCTGCTGAGTCGGGCAACGGCCTCGAATGGGGGCAGGGCCTTGAGCGGCGGCAGGTCATTCATGAGAAAAAATAATACTGGGGCAATTTAGATCATTTTACATAATGTTCTGCAGCCGCCATGATCTTCACGCGGACGGCTGAACCGTCGCTTGATCGAGCAACACAGTCATCGCCACCGAATTCCCCTGGAGGTCATGAAAATGTCGGGTCGCACCATCAACAGCGCCATCGGGCTACTGGTCATCGGCAACCTGCTGGCGATCATCTCCGATGTGATCATCAAGTGGGTCAGTGGTGATGTCGCCCTGTTTCAGTTCATTGCCCTGCGCCTGGTGATCACGCTGGCGTTGCTGTTGCCGTTTGTCGGCATGGTCGATCGGGGCCGGCTGTTCGAAGGGACGAGCATTCACCTGCTACGTGCCCATGTCGGGCTGGCGGGTATTGTCTGCATGGTCATCGCCCTCGGGGCGTTGCCGCTGGCCACGGCCAATGCCATTTTCTACGCCGCGCCCGTGCTGGTCATGCTGTTCGGGGTGTTGCTGTTCGGCGAGAAGTTGCGTCGCTCCAGCCTGTTCACGGTGATCAGCGGCCTGATCGGTGTGCTGGTCATCCTGCGGCCCAGCGAGTTGAGCTGGGCGGGGCTGGCCGCGCTGGGTCTGGCCGTGGCGCTGGCGATCAATGCCGTACTGGTGCGCAAACTGCCGCGTGAACAGTCGGTGATTCACAGCCTGTTGCTCAACTACCTGCTGGCCCTGCCGGCAGCGGCAACCTTGGCGCTGATCGAGGGTGCGCCACTGGACTTTTCCGCGCTCAACGCCGCGTTCGGGTCGGCGCTGTTCATTCTCGGCTACAACATGACCGTCATCCTGGCCTATCGGCACGTGGATGCCAGCCGAGTGACGGCGAGCGAGTACACCGGGTTGGTGTGGGCCTTCATTCTCGGCTGGCTGCTGTTTGCCGAGGTGCCCGATGCCTGGTTCTGGATCGGTGCGACATTGATTGTCGGACCCCTGCTCATCCAGGCCCTGCGCCACCAGCGCCCGGGGATTCGCCGACGCCTGCCGGTGGCGGTGGGTGGTTCACGCCGCGCCACCGATTACCCCGCCGGGCAGGGGCTGGACGGGCAATCCCCCGGCGAGGCGGCTAAGCGGCAGGCAAGCGCTCCCGATCGTGCTTGCGATGAAAATCCAGCGCGGGCCCCATCGGCACGATGTAGTGCGGATTGATGGTGTCGTGGCTGCCGTAGTAGTGCAGCTTGATGGCGTGCAGATCCACCGTCTCGGAAATGCCGGGCATCTGGTAAAGCTCGAGCAGGTAGTTCGAGAGGTTGTGATAGTCGGCGATGCGACGGATGTTGCACTTGAAGTGGCCGACGTAGACCGCATCGAAGCGCACCAGGGTGGTGAACAGGCGCCAGTCGGCCTCGGTCAGGCGCGACCCGCACAGGTAACGGTTCTCCGAAAGCCGCTCTTCGAGTTGATCGAGCGTTTCGAACAGGGGCACGACGGCTTCCTCGTAGGCGTCCTGGGTGGTGGCGAACCCGGACTTGTACACGCCGTTGTTGACGTTGTCGTAGACCAGTTCGTTGACCGCGTCGATTTCAGCACGCAGGTCTTCGGGATAGAAATCCCCTGCCCTGGCCCCGACGCCGTCGAAGGCCGAGTTGAACATGCGGATGATGTCGGCCGATTCGTTGGACACTATGGTGTTTTCCTGCTTGTCCCAGACCACCGGTACGGTGACGCGGCCGGAGTAGTCGGACTTGGCCGCGGTGTAGACCTGGTGCATGAACTCGGCATCGTGAATCGGGTCGGTGCGCACCCGGTATCCATCGCGAAAGGTCCAGCCGTGCTCGCGCATGATGGGGTTGACGATGGACAGGCTGATCATGTCTTCGAGCCCCTTGAGCTTGCGGAAGATCAGGGTGCGGTGCGCCCAGGGGCAGGCCAGTGCCACGTAGAGATGGTAGCGACCCGCTTCGGCCCTGAAGCCGCCCTTGCCATCCGGACCTGGCGAACCGTCGGCGGTGATCCAGTTGCGGAAGGCCGCGGCCGAGCGTTCGAATCGTCCCCCGGTCGAATCGGTGTCATACCACTTGTCGTGCCACTCGCCGTCGATGAGCAGTCCCATCCTGATCTCCAGTGATTGCAAACGGGTAATGGTAACAACAACGCCGTGTTCGGCGCCGGGGCATCATTGATCCATGATGCGCCGGCAGATGCGCGAGACCGAATCCAGGTAAGCGCCACCGAACATGTTGGCATGGTTGAGCACGTGGTAGAGGGTGTAGAAGGGCTGGCGCATCTGGTGACCGGAAGGCAGTGGCCAGGTGTCTTCGTAGGCCCGATAGAAGTCCTCGGAGAAGCCGCCGAACAAGCGGGTCATGGCCAGATCGGTTTCACGGTCGGCGAAATGCACGGCGGGATCGAAGACGACCGGCAGGTTCAGTCCGACAGCGGCCGTGTTGCCGCGCCACAGATCGCCGTGTACCAGAGCCGGCGGTGGTCGGTGGCCGGCATGGTGGTCGTGCCATTGACCGAATACGCCCTGCTTGAGCTCGACCCAGCGATCATCGGGATGGGTGGAGATGAGTCGATCGAACTGAAAACCGAGTCGGTGGAAGAGGAAGAACTCCGTCCAGCTCTCGGCGCGGGGATTGCGTTGCGGAGTCAGGCCGATGTAATTGTTGCGATGCCAGCCGAAATGCTCGCCCTCGCTGCGGTGCATCTCGGCGAGCAAACGGCCGAGCTCGGCATCGGCCGCGGGCGTGCGTTCGGCCAGTTCCAGGTATTCCAGAGCCAGCCAGGCGCTGTCGTCCTGAATGCCACGGCGGATGACGCGGGGGACGCGCAAGGTGTTGGTGCGCCTGATCGCTTCGAGGCCGTCGGCCTCGGCCGAGAGCAGACCGCCCTGGCCCAGGGGCAGCGACTTCACGAACACCCAGTAGTCGGCCCCCTTGAGCACATGGGCACGGGCAATCTCCCCGCCGCTGACGGCAACGACCTTGAGCGCGTGTTCATCCAGCCCGAGCTCACGAGCAATGGCAGCGCCATGTTCGAGATCGATGCTCATTGGACGGGACTCGACATGTCAGTAACCGCTGACGTAGCGCTCCAGCTGTTCGATCAGTTTCTGCTGGTCGCCGATGACGGCGTCGACCAGATCGCCGATCGACACCAGGCCGATCAGATCAGTGCGTTCGACGACCGGAAGATGACGGAAGCGCTTGCGCGTCATCAGTGCCAGACCCTCTTCGGCCATGGCCTGGGGTGAAATGGTAATGGCCGGGGAGGTACAGATATCCTCCACCCGGGTTTCACGGGAGGAACGCCCTTCCAGCACGATCTTGCGGGCATAGTCACGCTCGGAAACAATACCGTGGAGCTGACCGTCCTTGAGCACCACCAGGGCGCCGATGCCCTTGCGCGCCATGAGCGTGACCGCATCGTAGACGCTGGCCTCGGGCGAAACCGACCAGATGGCATCGCCCTTCTTCTCGAGAATCTGGCGGATGGTGTGCATGGCCGTCGTGTCCTTTTGCATGGTTGTTTTTCACCGAGTATAGGGCACGACAGGCAAAATTGGCAGGGTGGCAGCGGTGGCTACTTGCCGATGCAGAAACTCGAAAAGATCTCGCCAAGCAATTCGTCGGAGCTCATGCGGCCGGTGATTTCGCCGAGCTGAGCAGCGGCCATGCGCAATTCCTCGGCCAGCAGTTCGCCCGAACCGCTGGCCAGGATTTCGGCTTCCCCCGCTTCGACATGCGCCAGTGCATGGCGCAAGGCATCGACATGTCGCTGACGGGCGGAAAACTCGCCTTCGGTCGCGGCATCGCTGGCACCCAGTAGTTCAAGAACCCGGCTTTCGAGTTCGCCCAGCCCATCGCCGGTCAATGCCGAGACGCGGACGCAGTTTTCATCCCGCCCCGGCATGTGACCGCTGAGGTCGACCTTGTTCTCGATTCGAATCACCGGAAGATGGCCGGGTACGCCGGTCAGTTCATGGGCCGAAGGATCGGTGGCGTCGACGACATGGAAGACGACATCGGCCGACTGCATTTCCTGGCGGGCACGGCGTACGCCCTCGAACTCGACTTCATCGAAGGTTTCGCGCAACCCGGCGGTATCCGAGAGCACGACCGGCATGCCGGCCAGGGTAATGGTTTCGCGCAGCACATCGCGAGTGGTGCCGGGAATGTCGGTGACGATGGCGGCATCGCGCTCGGCCAGGGCATTGAGCAGGCTGGACTTGCCGGCATTGGGCGGACCGATGATGGCAATGCGAACGCCGTCGGTCAGCAGGCGTCCGGTCGCTGCACGTTGCAGCAATCGTTGCAGCCGGGCGCGCAGCGCACCGGCCCGTTCGGCCACCTGACCGTCGGCGAGAAAATCGACATCCTCGTCGGGGAAATCAAGCGCCGCCTCGACCCACACGCGCAGCTCGACCAGGGCCTGATGAATCTCGTCGACGGCCTTTGAAAAGGCGCCCTCGAGACTGCGGTGAGCAGCGCGCGCGGCCTTCTCGCTGGCCGATGCAATGAGATCGGCCACCGCTTCGGCCTGGGCCAGGTCCATGCGGTCGTTGATGAAGGCGCGCTGGCTGAATTCACCCGGCCCGGCGCGGCGGGCACCGGCGGCAACCGCGGCGGTCACGATCAACTCCAGCACCACCGGCGAACCATGCGCCTGAATCTCGACAACATCCTCGCCGGTAAACGAGCGCGGTCCGGCAAACCGGATCAGCAGTCCGCTGTCGATGACATCGCCGTTGTCATCTCGGAAATGACGCAGGCCGGCGGTTCGAACAGCCGGCAGCGAACCCGATAACTGTTCGGCAATGGCGAATGCTTTCGGACCGGACAGACGCACCACCCCGACCCCGCCTCTTCCGGGCGGCGTGGCAATGGCGACGATGGTATCGGTCGGGATGGACATGAGTTGTGAGTTGTCAGTTGCAAGGAGTCAACTTACAACTTACAACTGACAACTGACAACTTATAGCTACCGTTTCTTCGCGGCCTCTTCCAGGTCCAGTCGACGCAGGATGTACCACTGCTGGGCCAGGGAGACACCGGCGTTGGTTGCCCAGTACAGGACCAGTCCGGCCGGGAACAGGGCGAACAGGAAGGCAAAGACCACCGGCAGCCACATCATGATCTTGCGCTGCATCGGATCCATGCCGCCGGTGGGCATGAGCCGCTGCGTGACGATCATGAAGATGCCGTTGAGGATCGGCAGGATGAAATACGGATCCGGCCGGCTCAGGTCGGGTACCCACAGGAACGAGGTCTGTCGTAGCTCGACCGATTCGAGCAGCACCCAGTAAAGAGAAATGAAGATCGGAATCTGGACAAGGATGGGCAGACAGCCGCCGAGCGGATTGACCTTCTCCTTTTTGTAAATCTCCATCATGGCCTGACCGAACTTCTGGCGGTCGTCGCCGTAACGCTCCTTGAGCTGCTGGATTCTGGGCTGCAGTTTTCTGAGCTTGCCCATCGAGCGGAACTGGGCTTCGGTGAGCTTGTAGAACAGCAGCTTGATGAGCAGGGTCAGCACGACGATGGACCAGCCCCAGTGCTGGATGACCATGTGAATCTTGTCGAGCACCCAGAACAGCGGCTGCGACAGGATGCGGAACCAGCGGTAATCGACGGTCAGGCGCAGGCCCGGGGCAACCTCGTCGAGCCGATTCTGCAGCTTGGGCCCGGCATACAGGCGTGCGTTGAATCGATAACTGTCGCCATCGGGCACGCTGACCTGGGGCGAGGTGGCTGCCAGAACATAGCGTGGCAGGCGGTCGGTGGTGACATGGCGCGTGGTATAGCGGTGGCGCTGGTCAGCCGGCGGAATCCAGGCGGCCACGAAGTAATGCTGGATCATGGCCGCCCAGCCCTGATCGAACGTGCCCTCGAACGGGCGCGATTCGATATCGCTCCAGCTGATCTTCTTCAGCGCGTCATCCGGGTTGAAGACGGCCGCGCCGTTGTAGCTGAATCGTTCCGGATTGGTGAAGGCGAAGCCGGCATCGGAAAAGTCGGGGCGCGTGCGCTGGAGCTGAACATAGCGCGCACCGCGCCACTCCTCGCCGCTGCGATTGATGACTTCGATGTCGAGATCGACCACGTAATCGCCACGGTGGAAAATCCAGGTCGCAACCACCTCCAGACCACTCTCGTCGCGCCAGGTCAGCGGTACTTCCAGGCGGTCCTCGCCCTCGGCCAGTTCATAGTGGTCGCGTTCGAACTCCCAGCGGCTGCGATGGTTGGGCGCCGGGTTGGCACCGCTGAGCAGGCCGGCCTGGGCAACGAACATTTCCGGCAGCTCTTCGACTAAAAGCGTGAAGGGCTCGTCGGGCCGATCGACACTGACCGGATAATTCTTCAGTCGCAGATCGACCAGGGTGCCGCCGTTGGCATCGAGGTCGACCACGAAGTTGTCGGTATTGATCTCGATGCGGCGACTGGCCCGAATCTCCGGCTCGGCGGGACGCTCGGGATCGTCGGCACGACGCTCGTCCTCGAAATCGGGCACATCGGGAAGATCGTCGGCGTCGGCCACTTCCGGCAGTTCGGAAGGAGCGGCATCGAGCGGCTCATCGACCTCCGAGGGTGGTTGCTCGGTGGTCGGCTGGCGCGGCGGCGCGTAGTCGCGCTGCCATTCCATGTAGATCAGGAAACCCAGCAGGAGAAGAATGAGGATGAAAAATGTGCGTGTATTCATTGATCGACGCTAAACCGCTGCCATAACTGATCGAGCGCCTCACGCAGGCCGGTGTTGTCGATTTCGGCGGCGGGCCGACGGGCCACGACAACGAAATCCATGGCCTTCAACTGCGCTCGCTGATGACGAAAGCTTTCCCTGATCTGGCGGCGGATGCGATTACGCACGACCGCCTTGTTGGAAACCCGGCGCGAAACGGCCATCCCGAGACGGGGCTGGTCGGCCGGCGCGTAATGGATCGTGAAGTACCGATTGCTCCGGGCTTTCCGGGTCGCGAAGACCCGGGAAAACTCGGGGCCGGCCAGCAGGCGCGCCTGGCGCGGCAGGGCGAGCCGGCCGGGCATGGAGCTGCTTATCGGCCGGCAGTCGAGGCCAGACGCTTGCGGCCCTTGGCACGACGCGCATTGATGATGGCTCGGCCGGAGCGGGTCGCCATGCGGGCACGGAAACCGTGACGGCGCAGGCGCTTGATTCGACTTGGCTGGAAAGTGCGTTTCATGACTGATTCCGTTAATGCTTGCAGGCGAGTAAGATGGGCCGGCGACGACTTGCCTGGTGGCCGTCCGGCAAAACCCTAACAAAAGACATCAAGAATAACGCTGATTGGGCTATCCTGTCAATGTTCGCGCGGCTTGAGAGCCGCGGGCGACGGCAGGCGGTGTCAAGGGTACAGCCTGACAGGCGGGATGATTTTGCCAAGCAACGCGACTAGACTTGAGGGCTTATGAGCGGGCAGCAGCAACAAGCGGATATCGCCACCCTGTGGCAACTGTGCCTGGACCGGCTCGAGCGGCACGTGCCGCTGGAAGAACTCAACACCTGGATTCGACCGCTGCAGCTCGTCAAGGGCAACGGCAACGGTCACAAGGTGCGCCTGAGCGCGCCCAACGACCTGGTGCGCGACCAGGTGCGGACCCACTACCTGGACATGGTGCGCGAATTTTTCGCCCACCACGGTTTCGAATCCGACCAGGTCGTGATCGATGTCGGCGGTCAGGCCGGCAAGGAGACGCCCGCGGTGGCCGGTGCGCCACGTACCGGCGGCGCATTCGGCCTGGACGATCGCTACGATTTCGACAATTTCGTGCTCGGCAAGTCCAATGAACTGGCCTTCGCCGCCGCCCAGCAGGTCGCCAGCAGTCCCGGCAAGGCGTACAACCCGTTGCTGCTCTACGGCAGCACCGGCCTGGGCAAGACCCACCTGCTGCATGCCGCCGGCCGCTTCATCGCCGAGAACAATCCCGAGGCGCGGGTGATGTACCTGCACTCCGAGAAGTTCGTCAGCGAGATGATCCAGTCGCTCAGGCGCAACAGCATCGACGCCTTCAAGCGGCGCTACCGTTCGGTCGACACGCTGCTGATCGACGATATCCAGTTCTTCGCCGGCAAGGATCGCACGCAGGAGGAGTTTTTTCACACCTTCAACGCCCTGCTCGAGTCGCGCCAGCAGATCATCCTGACCTGCGACCGGTTTCCGAAGGAAGTCGACGGCATCGAAGCGCGCCTGCGTTCGCGTTTCGGCTGGGGACTGACCGTGTCCATCGAACCGCCGGATTTCGAAACGCGCGTGGCCATTCTGCAGAAGAAGGCGGTGGAAAGAGGGCTGGAGCTGGATGAATCGGTGGCCTTCCTGGTGGCCAAGCGGATCCGCTCGCACGTGCGCGACCTTGAGGGCGCGCTCAATTCGCTGATCGCCAATGCGCGTTTCTCCGGTCGAACCATCGACGAGGACTACACCCGCGAGATCCTGCGCGATGTGCTCGCCGTGCACGACAGGCTGATCACCATCGAGAACATCCAGAAGACGGTGGCGGATTTCTATCAGCTGCGCGTGGCCGACCTGCTCTCGCGGCGGCGCAGCCGCTCGATCGCCCGGCCGCGCCAGATGGCGATGTTTCTGGCCAAGGAACTGACCGAACACTCCCTGCCCGAGATCGGCAATGCCTTTGGCGGACGGGACCACACGACAGTGTTGCACGCCTGTCGTAAAATCAAGAGCCTGTGCGAGTCCGATGGGCGCTTGCGTGAAGAACGCGCACGCTTGACCCGGGAGTTATCCAGTTAGGATGGCGGACAACGGGTGCATAGGCTGTGGATAAGTTTGGGCGGCCAGGTTATCCACAGATCGCGCACAGGATGGGCATGGTTTTCATGCACCGTGGTGTTGAATGCAGATAATTGATTAATAACGAAAAATTATGTTTTCAACAGTTTGCACAAGGCCTGTTGCTACTGATTTTTCTTTTTTATAAACAACTAACAGTAAGTCAGGAGCTCTGTTCCTGTCGGCTTTGTAAGGAGCAACCATGAAGTTCTCGATTCCGCGTGAGACGTTGCTGGCACCGATTTCGCAGGTGGTCAATGTGGTGGAGCGTCGTCAGACGCTGCCGGTACTGGCCAACTTCCTGATCGAGGCCGTTGACGAGGGACTGCGCATCACCGGTACCGACATGGAGGTCGAGGTGGTTGCCCGCGCGCCGGCCGAAGTGGCGCAGGGGGGCAGCATCACCGTTCCGGCCCGGAAACTGGTCGATATCTGCCGGGCACTTCCCGAGGGTGTGCAGATCAATGTTCAGCTCAACGACGACAAGCTCGCCTTGCACGCCGGGCGCAGTCGCTTCACCCTGTCGACGCTGCCGGCGACCGAATTCCCTTCCAGCGACCAGGCCGAAACCCTGGCCAGTTACGAGATCAACCAGGGGCGCATGCGCTGGCTGCTGGAGAAAACGGCCTTTGCCATGGCGCAGCAGGATGTACGTCACTATCTCAACGGCTTGCTGCTGGAGTTCCGGGAAGGTCAGTTGCGGGCGGTGGCAACCGACGGACATCGCCTGGCCCTGGCCGAGTTTCCGGCCGATATCAGCGGCGAGATGCGCAGCGTCATCGTGCCGCGCAAGGGGGTCATGGAGCTGACCCGCATTCTAGAGGACATCGACGAGCCGCTGAGGCTGACCCTGGGACAGGGTTTTCTCCGGGTCGATCGGGAGCGGGTGGTCATGACCACCAAGCTCATCGACGGTCGCTTCCCGGACTACGAGGCGGTGATTCCGCTGACCAGCGAACAGCCCCTGCAGGCCGACCGGGGCGAGTTGAGTCATGCCCTGCAACGCGCGGCGATCCTGTCGAATGAGAAGTATCGCGGCGTGCGCCTGGAAATGCTGCCCGACACCCTGCGCATCGTGGCGCACAACCCGCAGCAGGAAGAGGCGACCGAGGAGATCGAGGCCGAGCACGTGTTCGACAAGCTCAAGGTCGGCTTCAACGTCAACTACCTGCTCGACGCGCTCAGTGCCATGGAAGGCGAGAAGGTGGCCATTTCCCTGAAAGACGCCAACAGTTCCTGCCTGGTGACCGATACCGATACCGAGGCGGTTCGTCAGGTGGTCATGCCGCTCAAGCTCTGATCTGTTTGGCCCGGATTGGTCATGACCCTGCCTGGTGAGACGACCCCTGCCTGCAGTGCGGCGATTCGGCTCGGTCATGAGCAATTCGGGCTAGTGGCCCGCGAATCTTGAGTATCGATTGGCTCAGCATTCGCGGGCTGCGGAATCTCGAAGCCGTCGAACTGCATCCCGGCTTCGGCATCAACTGGCTGTACGGCGACAACGGCGCCGGCAAGACCAGCGTGCTGGAGGCGATTCATCTTCTTGCCCGCGGCCGCTCATTTCGGACCGGCACAATATCCGGCGTGATCCAGCACGGTTGCGAGGCCTTGTCCGTGGTCGCCCGGCGCGCTGACGGTTGCACCCTGGGGGTCGAACGACGGGCAAAGGCCTGGCGGGGGCGGGTCGACGGTCGCGATTGCCAGCGCGTCAGCGAGTTTGCGGCCCGACTGCCGCTGGTGTTGATCGAACCCGACAGTCACCGGCTTGTCGACGGCGGGCCCGATCAGCGCCGGCAGTACCTCGACTGGCTGTTGTTTCACGTGGAACATTCCTACCTGGGGACCTGGCAGCGTTATGCCCGCGTGCTGCGTCAGCGCAATGCCGCCCTGAAAGCGGGCGCCGACGACCGGGTGCTGGATGCCCTGGACCCGGAGTTCGTCCGCGCCGGAGAGGCGATCAATCGTTTGCGCACCGCCCAGGCCGAACGGATCGGTCGGCTGGCCGTCGAGCTGGTCGACACCCTGGGTTTCGCCCTGCCCGGCGCACTCGCCTTTCGCTACCGACCCGGGCACCCTGCCGATACCGGCCTGGCCGCGGCAGTGGCCGAGTCGCGCGCCATGGAGCGCGAACGTGGTTTCAGTCGCTGCGGGCCTCACCGCGGCGAACTGGTCCTGACCTGCGGGGGGTATCCCGCTGCCAGCGAGATGTCGCGGGGGCAACAGAAGCTGCTGGCCATCGTGCTGCAGCTGGCCGGCCTGGACCTGCTTGCCGGGCGGGCCGACTCGCCTCCGTTGCTACTGCTCGATGATCCGGTATCGGAGCTGGATCAGCGTCATCTCGATCAGTTGCTGGGCTGGTTGCAGTCGCGCCAGGTCCAGAGTTGGGTTACCGCGACCACGCCGGGGCACGACGGCATGGCGATGTTTCACGTGGAACAGGGGGCAATTCGTGCAATGCTATAATCAGGTAGTTTGGATCCGTTGTTAGCGGGTCGTTCGCGCACCACCTATTTCGGGAAACAGAATCAATGGCGCAGGACAGTTACGGCTCTACCAGCATCAAGGTCCTCAAGGGCCTGGATGCCGTCCGCAAGCGGCCGGGCATGTACATCGGCGATACCGATGACGGCACCGGTCTGCATCACATGGTCTTCGAGGTCGTCGACAACTCCATCGACGAGGCGCTGGCCGGTCATTGCGACCGTATCCGCGTCATTCTTCACGGCGACGGCGCGGTGACCGTCAGCGACAATGGTCGCGGCATTCCGGTCGATCAGCACGAAGAGGAAGGCCGCTCGGCAGCCGAAGTGATCATGACCGTGCTGCACGCCGGCGGCAAGTTCGACGACGACTCCTACAAGGTCTCCGGCGGGCTACACGGGGTGGGCGTGTCGGTGGTCAACGCGCTCTCCGATCACCTCGAGCTGGTCATTCACCGTCAGGGAAAGCGCTGGTACCAGGGGTTTCGCAACGGCGTGCCGGAAGCGCCGCTGGCGGCCACCGGCGACAGCGAGCGCACGGGAACCGAAATTCGCTTCCTGCCCAGCCGCGAGACCTTTACCGATACCGAATTCCACTACGACCTGCTGGCCAAGCGCCTGCGCGAGCTCAGTTTTCTCAATTCCGGTATCGAGATCGAGCTGATCGACGAGCGCACCGGCAAGCGCGATCGCTTCTGCTATGAGGGCGGGATTCGCTCCTTCGTCCAGCACCTGAGCGAGAAGAAGAGCCCGCTGCACCCCAATACCCTGTACTTCCAGCAGGAAATCGACGGTATTGCCGTTGAAGCCGCCCTGCAGTGGACCGATGCGTATCAGGAAAGCGTGTTCTGCTTTACCAACACCATTCCACAGCGCGATGGCGGCACCCACCTGGCCGGGTTCCGCGCGGCCCTGACCCGCACCATCAATCATTACATCGAGGAGTCCGGCCTGGCCAAGAAGGCCAAGGTCCAGACCACCGGTGACGATTGTCGAGAAGGCCTGATCGCCGTGCTCTCGGTCAAGTCCCCGGATCCCAAGTTCTCCTCGCAGACCAAGGACAAGCTGGTCTCCTCCGACGTCAAGCCGGTGGTCGAGTCGGCCGTGGCCGAGAACCTGCGCGACTTCCTGCTCGAGCATCCCAACGAGGCCAAGGTCATCGTCGGCAAGGTGCTCGAGGCCGCCCGGGCCCGCGATGCCGCGCGCAAGGCGCGCGACATGACCCGGCGCAAGGGCGTGCTCGATGTAGCCGGCCTGCCCGGCAAGCTGGCCGACTGCCAGGAGAAGGATCCCGCCCTTTCCGAGCTGTTCATCGTCGAGGGTGACTCCGCCGGCGGTTCGGCCAAGCAGGGCCGCAATCGCAAGTACCAGGCGATCCTGCCGCTGAAGGGCAAGATTCTCAACGTCGAGAAGGCGCGGTTCGACAAGATGCTTGGTTCGGCCGAGGTCGGTACCCTGATCACGGCCCTGGGCACCGGGATCGGCAAGGACGAATTCGATCTCGAGAAACTGCGCTATCACCGCATCATCATCATGACCGACGCCGATGTCGACGGTTCGCACATCCGCACGCTGCTGCTGACCTTCTTCTATCGCCAGATGCCGGAATTGATCGAACGCGGCCATGTCTATATCGCGCAGCCGCCGCTGTACAAGATCAAGCAGGGCAAGCAGGAGTGGTACCTCAAGGACGAAGCGGAGATGAACAACTACCTGCTCGAGCGCGCGCTGGACGGCGCCCGCCTCTATCCCAGCGCCCAGGCACCGGCGGTTGAGTCCGGCGTGCTTGCTGGCCTGCTCAGGGATTTTCAGCAGGCGCGCCATGTTGCGGAGCGCTTGAAGCTGCGCTACGATGCCGATGTGGTTGAGCAGCTCATTGATTTTGAACCATTTTCACTGGACGAAGGTTTCGATTTCGAGGTTTGGGCCGAGGGCCTGCGCCTGCGCCTGGAGCAATCCACGCCGGCTGGCGTGAGCTGGAAGTTCAAGCCGCTAACCGGCGGTGGCGTGGTCATTTCGCGATTTGCCCAGGGCGTGGTTCAGGACACCGTGTTCGATGCCACGTTCTTCCACTCGCCGGAGTATGCGCAGCTCGCCCGGGTCGGCAAGGCGGTTGCCGGTTTGTTCGAGGAAGGCGCGCGCGTGGAGCGTGGTAACCAGGCGCACGCGGTGACCCGCTTTGCCGAGGCGTTCGACTGGCTGATGGAAGAGTCACGCAAGGGACGCAGTTTCCAGCGCTTCAAGGGTCTGGGTGAAATGAATCCGGACCAGCTCTGGGATACCACGGTCAACCCCGAAACCCGGCGCCTGCTCAAGGTCACCATTGAGGATGCAGTCGCGGCCGATGAAATCTTCTCCACGCTCATGGGCAACGAGGTGGAACCGCGTCGCGAATTTATCGAATCCAACGCCCTTCAGGTGGCCAATCTCGATATCTGACCGGCCGCGATTGCGCGCCGGGGTCCGCTGTCGGATATCAGGCCTGGTGCGCGTCGATCGCGCCCAGGGCCGCGCTCAGCGACCGAAACCCTCGCGTTTCGGCCGTGGGGTCGGGGTCGACTGCCAGGGTCGGTCCTCCGGCTTTCGCATATGCATCCAGCAAGCTTGAATTGCAGCCGATCAGGGTCACGTCGTCCACATTGCGATCGTATCGCCGGGCAATGCCGTTGAGCTCCCTGGCCATGGCCGATCGTCTGGAGAACAGGCCGGCGGCGAGGTAGAGCACACCATCGAGCTCGGTTCCGGCACGGGTGAACAACTGGTGCAGTTGCTGCTGCAGCGCCAGATCGCGGTCGACCGCCTTGCGCGTGGGTCGCCAGCGCTTGGGCCTGGGAGCTACCAGCAGCAAGCGGTGGCCGTCTCGCAGGAAGCCGACCAGTTCCTCGACCGCACCGGAATCGGGCTGGTTGTCGGCCAGCAACAGGGTGCGCTCCACCAGAACCGGGGCCGAACTGCGTTTCATCGTCCCAGCCGGGCGACATCGGCAATCTGCGCGAACTGTCGGCGCAAGGCATCGAGTAGCGCCAGCCGGTTGTTGCGCAAGGTGTCATCATCGGTCATGACCATCACCTTGTCGAAGAATCGATCAACCGGCTCGCGCAGGCCGGCGAGCTCGTTGAGGCAAGCCGGGTAGTCATCCTGCTCCAGCAGCCGGGCCAGGCGCGACTCGGTCTGGTTGATTGCCTCCAAAAGTTGTTTTTCTTCATCTTCTTGCAGTGATTGGGCTTCAACGTCGTTGAATGAGCTCACTCCGCTTTGCTTGAGAAGATTGCTGGCGCGCTTGTTGGCCGCGATCAGGCTGGCCACCGCCGGGTCATCGGCAAAGCGCTGTACGGCGCGAGCCCGCGCCATGAAATCGGCAACCGACCCGCGGTACCCGGCGGCAACGGCATGCACCGTGTTGGTTTCAATCCCTTGCTCGGCGGCCCATGGCCGCAGCCGTTCCATGATGAAGTCCTCGACTTCTCCGGCCAGCGAGTCGGGCAGCGGAAGCTGTTCGCTCAGCGTCTGTCCCGCGCCGGCGATCAGTTCGCGCAGCGGTCGTCGGCAACCCGAGGCATCGAGAATGCGGATCACGCCGAGTGCCGCCCGGCGCAAGGCAAATGGATCCTTGCCGCCCTTGGGCTTGAGACCGGCGGCAAAGACGCCGACGATGGTATCGAGTCGGTCGGCGATTGCCAGTGCGCGGCCGACGGCATCATCGGGAAGCGCGTCGCCGGCGTGGCGCGGCAGGTAATGACTTTCGATCGCTTGCGCGACTGCGGCCGGCTCCCCATCGGCCAGTGCGTAGTGGTGCCCCATTACGCCCTGCAGTTCCGGAAACTCTCCGACCATCTCGGTGACCAGGTCGCACTTGCACAGCTCGGCCGCGCGAGCCGTGGCGGATTCCTCGGCGCCCAGAGAGGGTGCGATATCGGCGGCAAGCGTCGTGATTCTGCGCACCTTGTCTCCGATACTGCCCAGTTTCTCCTGAAACAGGATGCTGTCGAGCCGCCCGCGCTTGTCGGCCAGCCGGGTGCGTCGGTCCTGGTCCCAGAAAAACCGCGCATCGGCCAGGCGCGGGTGGATCACCCGTTCGAACCCGGCGGTCATGGCAGCCGGGTCCCGGCTGTCGATGTTGGCAACGGCGATGAACGACGGCGCCAGGCGCCCCTGCGAGTCTCTGAGCGCAAAGCACTTCTGGTGCTGTTCCATTGAGGAAATCAGTGCTTCTTCCGGCACTTCGAGAAAGGCACGATCGAAATGACCCATGACCGCGACCGGCCATTCGGTCAGACCGGCCACCTCGTCGAGCAGTCCCGGGTCGATCAGCACCTCGAGACCGGCCTTGCCGGCCAGTTCGGTGGCCTGTTGCTCGATGCGCTGTCGGCGGCTGGCCGGACCGACCATCACGAAAGCCCTTTCCAGCGTGGCAGTGTAATCGTCGGCACTGGCCAGTTCATGCTCGCCGGGTGCGTGGATACGATGGCCGCGGGTGACACGGTCGGCCTGGAGACCGAACGGGTTCAGCCCGATTACGGCCTGGCCGTGCAGCGCCACCAACCAGCGCACCGGCCGCAGGAATTTCTCGTCGCGATCGGACCAGCGCATGGAGCGCGCCCCTGCCATGTCAGCGATGGTGGCTTCGAACATGTCCGGCAACAGCTCGTCCAGGGCCTGACCGGGTTGTTCGACGCGCGCGAACAGCCAGCGCCCCTGTTCGGTTTCCAGCGTGTCGAGCTCGGCGACTGTCTTGCCGACGCTGCGCGCAAACCCCTCGGCGGCGCGGGTCGGCTTGCCGTCATCGTCATAGGCGACATCCACCGACGGCCCCTTGCGCTCCAGCACCCGGTCGGGCTGGCGTCCGGCGACCGATGGAATACGAATGGCCAAACGACGCGGGGTGCCGAAGCGTTCGATGGTGTCGGCCGATTCCAGCAGTCCGGCTTCGACCAGACGCTTGCCCAGGCCGCCGGCCAGCAATTCGAGCTGGCGGCCAATCTGGCGGGCCGGCAGTTCCTCGCAACCGATTTCGATCAGCAGGCTGTCGTTCATGCCGCGGCCTCCGTGTCCTTCACCCCGGGAAAGCCGAGCGCTTCGCGCCGCGCGTAATAGGCTTCGGCCACCCGCCGGGAGATATCGCGCACCCGCAGGATGTAGCGCTGGCGTTCGGTCACCGAGATGGCCTGGCGCGCATCGAGCAGGTTGAAGGTGTGCGAGGCCTTGAGCACCTGGTCGTAGGCCGGCAGGGGCAGGTCGGCGTCGACCAGCTTCACCGCCTGTTCGTAACAGGTGTCGAACCAGGAAAACAGGCTGTCGGTATCGGCCAGCTCGAAGTTGTAGGTCGACTGTTCGACCTCGTTCTGGTGGAAGACGTCGCGATAGGTCACTGTGCCGTGCGGACCCTCGGTCCAGACCAGGTCGAATACGCTTTCGACACCCTGCAGGTACATGGCCAGGCGTTCGAGACCGTAGGTAATCTCGCCCATCACCGGCTTGCAGGCCAGTCCTCCGGCCTGCTGAAAATAGGTGAACTGGGTGACTTCCATGCCGTTGAGCCAGACTTCCCAGCCTAATCCCCAGGCACCCAGTGTCGGTGATTCCCAGTTGTCCTCGACAAAACGGATGTCGTGCACTTTCGGATCGATCCCGACTGCGTCCAGCGAACCCAGGTAGAGCTCCTGGAAATTCAGCGGCGAGGGCTTCATGACCACCTGGTACTGGTAGTAGTGCTGCAGGCGGTTGGGGTTTTCGCCGTAGCGACCGTCGGTCGGGCGACGGCAGGGCTGAATATAGGCCGAGTTCCACGGTTCGGGCCCGATGGCGCGCAGAAACGTGGCGGGGTGGAAGGTGCCGGCCCCGACCTCGAGGTCGAGCGGGGCGGTCAGCACGCACCCCTGGTCGGACCAGTAGCGGTCGAGGGTGCGGATGAAGTCCTGAAAGTTCACGTTATTTGTCGGTGTTGAAACTCAAGCCCACCAGTATACCCGCCACGGCCTGGGGCACGGAAAGCGGCAGCACCCCGATTGCATCCGCCGTTCAGCGGCGGATGATTGAAAATTGCGGGTATCATGTCGTCCATGCCTGAAACGCCTTCCCTGCTGATCATCAAGACCGGCTCGGCGCCCGAACGTATACGGGCCCGGTTCGGCGACTTCGATGCCTGGTTTCGTCGCGCCCTGGGCGAGCATCGCTTCAATTATGCCGTCATTGCCGTGGACCGGGGCCATGCACTGCCCGACCCCATTCACACCGAAAGCTACGCCGGTATTCTCGTTACCGGTTCACCCGCCATGGTGTCGCATCGGCTGGACTGGTCGGAACGCACTGCCGCCTGGCTGGCAGCCGTGCATGAGCGTGGACGTCCCGTGCTCGGCGTCTGCTACGGTCACCAGTTGCTTGCCCATGCCCTGGGCGGCAAGGTCGCTGCCAACCCGCATGGACGGCGCATGGGAACCGGGCCGATACGGGCGTGTGCCGCTGACGATGCGCTGCTGAGTACAGCGGCCGATGGCCGAATGGTGCATTCCACCCATCTCGAGGCGGTGATCGAGCCGCCGACCGGTGCGCGTGTGCTGGCCAGCGCCGATGGCGATGCCCATCATGCCCTGCACTTCGGCGACCGGAGCTGGGGGGTGCAGTTTCATCCGGAGTTCAATGCCGAGATCATGCGTGCCTATATCCGCGAACGCAAGGATGATCTCCGTGCCGAGGGCTTCGACGGCGACGCGCTGGAACGGGCGGTCGGCGATGCGCCTTTCGGCGACCAGTTGCTGAGTCGCTTTGCCCGGCTGTGTGCCGGGAAAGACGGGGAAGCCCATGCCATCGGCGCCTGAGCTTGCCCTGAGTTTTCTCGGCGCCGTGGGCACGGTCACCGGGTCGCGTTTCGTGCTGCGTCACCAGCGCACGCGCTGGCTGGTCGACTGCGGGCTGTTCCAGGGCTACAAGCACCTGCGCCAGCGCAACTGGCGCGCGCTGTCGGTTCGACCCGACAAAATTCAGGCCGTTGTCCTCACCCATGCCCACCTCGATCATTCCGGCTGGCTGCCCGTGCTCTGCCGCGACGGTTTCAGGGGCAAGATTCTGGCCACGCCGGCGACCCGGGATCTGTGCCGACACCTGTTGCCCGATAGCGGCTTCATCCAGGAAAAGGATGCCGAGTTCGCCAACCGTCACGGCACCACCCGTCACCAACCGGCCCGTCCGCTCTACACCCACGCCGATGCCGAAGCCGTGCTGTCTTTCTTTCGCACGCTGGATTTCGGCACCCCTTATCGTCTCAAGAAGAAGCTCGAGATCCTGTTCCATCGCGCCGGCCATATCCCCGGCGCGGCCATTGCCGAGCTGACCGTTGGCGGACGACGCGTGGTGTTTTCCGGTGACCTGGGCCACGCCAGCTCGGCGACCATGCCGCCGCCTGCTCATGTCAGACAGGCCGACTATCTCGTGGTCGAATCGACCTACGGCAATCGCCGGCGTGATCGCAGCGATCCCGAAGACACGCTGGCCCGAGTGATTGGCCAGACCGTCGAGCGCGGCGGGTCCATCATCATTCCAGCCTTTGCCGTTGGCCGAACCCAGTTGTTGCTGCATCACATCCGCCGGCTGCTCGACGCACACCGCATCCCCACCCTGCCGGTCTATCTCGACAGCCCGCTGGCGATCAACGCCACCGATGTGTTCGAGAATCATCCCGATGACCACCGCCTCGGTCGTGAAGAAGCCGCCCGGGCCTGTTCGCTGCCGAAGTATGTGCACGACCCGGATGAATCCCGGCAACTCGATCGGGACCCGCATCCCAAGATCATCATCGCCGGCAGCGGCATGGCCACCGGCGGTCGCGTGTTGCACCATCTCAAGGCTTATCTGGGCGATCGGCGCCACACCATCCTGTTTGCCGGATACCAGGCACCCGGTACCCGCGGCGATGCCCTTGTCAACGGCGCCGACCAGGTCAAGGTTCACGGCCAGTACTGGCCGGTCGAGGCGCAAATCGAAAACCTCGACATGCTCTCGGCCCACGCCGATGCCGACGAAATCATCGACTGGCTCGGCCATATCGAGCAGCCACCGCGGCAGACTTTTCTCGTCCACGGCGAACCCAACGCGGCCGATGCGCTCAGACGCCGTATCGAAGAAGAACTCGGCTGGAATTGCCTGGTTCCCGAATCCGAACAGGAGTACCCACTGGCATGAGCAATGAAGAACCCCAGCGGGAAGCCAACGGCAACAACCTGCGTGCCCGCCGCGTGGCGCTGGACACCCACGACCAGATGGTCGTCATCACCCGGCGCGACTGCCCGGTGTGTCGTTCCGAAGGCTTTTCGGCTCACGCCCGCGTAAGAATTCAGAACGGCGAGCGTCGCATCATCGCCACGCTCTACCAGATCGATTCCGACCTGCTCGGCCTCGAAGAGATCGCGTTGTCGGAATCGGCCTGGCAGCGGCTCAACGTGGAAGAAGGCGATCTTGTTCATATCGCCCACCCGCAACCCCTGGATTCCCTCGGCCTGGTACGCGGTCGCATCTACGGCAACCGCCTGGGCCGCGAGGACATGCACCGCATCATCGCCGATATCGCCGCGGGCCGCTACGCCGACATTCACCTGTCGATGTTTCTCACCGTCATGGCCGCCCGCGTGCCCGATGACGAGGAATTGATTCATCTGACAGAAGCCATGATCAACGCCGGCGATCGCCTGCGCTGGGACCGGGAGGTGATTGCCGACAAGCATTGCGTCGGCGGGCTGCCCGGCAACCGCACCACGCCACTGGTGGTTGCCATGGTCGCCGCCTGTGGCTTGTGGATGCCCAAGACCTCATCACGTGCCATCACGTCGCCGGCCGGCACCGCCGACACCATGGAAACGCTGGCGCCGGTGGACCTGGATCTCGACCAGATGCGATCGGTGATCGAAAAAGAGGGCGGTTGCGTGGCCTGGGGCGGCGCGGTGCGGCTCAGCCCGGTCGACGACATGCTCATCCGCGTCGCCCGCCTGATGGATATCGATGCCGAGGGCCAGATGGTGGCTTCGGTGCTGTCGAAGAAAGTGGCGGCCGGTTCCACTCACCTGGTGCTGGATGTTCCCGTCGGTCCCACCGCCAAGGTTCGCAGCCAGTCGGAAGCACAAGAACTCGCTCAACGGCTGCAGTCGGTGGCCGATGCCTTTGGACTGAAACTGCGCGTGCTCATCACCGATGGCAGCGAACCGGTTGGCCGCGGCATTGGCCCGGCCCTGGAAGCCCGCGACCTGCTGGCCGTGTTGCGCAACGAACCCGATCATCCCGCGGACCTGCGCCGTCGTGCCGTTAAGCTGGCCGGTGCCCTGCTGGAACTGACCGACACGGCTGCGGCAGGCGGTGGCGAGGCCATGGCCGAGGCAACCCTCGATGACGGAAGTGCCTGGGCCAAGTTCGAGGCCATCTGCAACGCCCAGGGCGGACTGCGCGAACCCCCGCGTGCGGCCCGCCGGCACGAGATGCTGTCCACCAGCGCCGGCGAGGTCGTTTCCATCGACAACCGCCGCCTGGCCCGGGTTGCCAAGCTGGCCGGCGCGCCGGCGGCCGCGGCCGCCGGGCTGGAAATCCACATCAAGCTCGGCGATCACGTCGACGCCGGCCAGGTGCTCTACACCATTCACGCCGAAACAGCCGGTGAACTCAACTATGCGCGCGAATTCGCCGAATCCAACGGCATCATCAAACTCGCCTGAAGGACCAGATCATGAGCAAGCACCCATTGATCGTCGCCCTGCCGGGCAACGAGACACTCGCCGAACGCGTGGCCGGCCTGCTGGAGGCCGAGTCGGCCCGCCTGGAATACCGCCGCTTTCCCGATGGCGAAAGCTACCTCAGATTGCACGCCGATCCGGCCGGGTGCGAGGTGGTGTGCGTGTGCACCCTCGATCGGCCAGACGACAAGGTACCCGCCCTGCTGTTTGCCGCCGACCTGGTACGTGACCTGGGCGCTGCCCGGGTCAGCCTGGTCAGCCCTTACCTCTCCTACATGCGCCAGGACC
The DNA here is from genome assembly GCA_007135935.1 of Wenzhouxiangella sp. Taxonomy (GTDB): domain Bacteria; phylum Pseudomonadota; class Gammaproteobacteria; order Xanthomonadales; family Wenzhouxiangellaceae; genus Wenzhouxiangella. The sequence goes on along the minus strand of SLIA01000008.1, from coordinate 11,824 downwards.
AGCGCTTCGCGCCGGGCGAGGCGCTGACCTCGCGCACCTTTGCGAAGTGGCTGTCGGCCCATTTCGACTACCTGGTCACCGTCGACCCCCACTTGCACCGCTATGCCAGCCTCGACGAACTCTACACCCTGGATTCGACGGTGATTGCGGCTGCACCGGCGGTGGCCGAATGGATTGCCCGCGAAGTCGACGACCCGGTGCTGATCGGGCCCGACGGGGAAAGCGAACAGTGGGTCAGCGAAGTTGCCGGTCTGGAAAGCCTGCCGTGGCGGGTGTTTACCAAGAAGCGCTACGGTGACCGCGATGTGCGCATGGAGCTGCCCGACCTGGAAGGACTCGAGCGCCATACCCCGGTGCTGGTCGACGACATCATCTCGTCGGGCACCACCATGGCCCGGGCAGCACGCCACCTGATCGATTCGGGTTTCCGGCCCCCGCTGGCTGTGGGCGTTCACGGCCTGTTCGGGGCCAACGCGCGTGAAGTGATGACTGAAGGCGGGATCGAGCGCATCGTGTGCACCAACACGGTCAATGCCCCCGAGGCCGAAATCGATCTGTCAGCCCTGCTGGCCGGGGGATTTGCCGGCTGAAAACACTCGCGCCGGGCGCGAGGCCAGGTGCCCCGCGCCCGGACGATCGGGCTTGATCAGATGATGCCGAACAGGCTGGCCAGCACCACCAGGATCAGTGCCGGCGTGACGATGCGGGTCACCCACAGCCAGGAGTTGTAGGCCCAGTCGGGCATCTTCTTGTCCAGCTCCTCGTGAGTAATCCGGCTCGACAGGATCCAGCCGCCGAACAGGGCGGTGAGCAGGCCGCCGACCGGCAGCATGATGTCGTTGGCCACGTACTCGATCGCCCCCATCACGTCGCGCCCACCGATGGAGACCTCCGCCCAGAGGTTGAACGAGAACACCGAAGCCAGGCCCATGATCCAGGCCACCGCGGCCACGCTCAGAGCGGCCGCCTTGCGCGAGAGATTGGTCGCCTCGACGATGTAGGCGGTGGCCGGTTCCATCAGCGAAATGCCGCTGGTCCAGGCGGCCACCGACAACAGCGTGAAAAACAGGAAACCGTAGAGAATGCCAAACGGCATTTCGGCAAAGGCCAGCGGCAGCGAGGTGAAGATCAGGCCCGGGCCGCCACCGGCCGGATCGAGACCGAAGGAAATCACGATCGGGAAGATTGCGAGCCCGGCCACCAGGGCGACCACGGTATCGGTTGCCGCAACGGTCACCCCGACGCGCGGAATATTGACCCCGGACGGCAGATAGGCGCCGTAGGTCATGATCGCGCACATCCCCAGGCTCAGCGTGAAGAACGCCTGGCCCATGGCCGTCACGATCATGCCGCCGGAGACCTGCGACCAGTCGGGGCTGAACAGGAAGGTGGCGGCATCCATGAAGTAACCGGTATTCATGCCGTAGCCAAGCAACACCAGCAGCAGCACGAACAGGATGGGCATCAGAATGCTGACCGCCCGTTCCAGGCCCTTCTCGACGCCGAAGGCAACCACGCCCATGGTCATGAGCATGAACAGGCCGTGCCAGAAGGTCAGTTCGCCCGGACTGCCGAGCAGGCCGGAGAAGGTGGCATCGGGATCGGTAATCGGCGTGCCGCCGAACAGTTCCTTGAGATAGAGAAAGCCGTAATGCAGCGTCCATCCGGCCACTACGGAATAGAACGACAGGATCATGAAACCGGCGAGCACGCCGAGAATGCCGACCCCCATCCACTTGCGCGAGGCGCCGGCATCGTCGGCCAGTTCCTTGAGCGAGTTGATCGGGCTCATGCGCCCGCGCCGCCCGATCACGATCTCGGTCCACATGATCGGCAGACCGACGAGCAGGATGCAACCCAGGTAGATCAGGACGAAGGCGCCGCCGCCGTTGTCGGAGGTGACGTAGGGAAAGCGCCAGATGTTGCCCAGGCCCACCGCCGAGCCGGTGGCGGCCAGAATGAAGGCCAGGCGCGATGACCACATGCCGTGAATGGAAGTTGTCTGCATTGTTGTTCTATCCCCGAAAATTCACGTAGCTCAAGCGCGCAATTGTGCGTCAAGCGCGGGGGTCATGCAAACCCGGTCGTTTCGCCGTTCAGTCCGAACTGATCTGGCACATCAGACGAAGGTTGAACCAGTGGGCGCCGGCCACCAGGATTCCGCCTGCCAGGGCCAGGCCACTGCCCCAGTAGCCCAGCGTGTGCAACGGTGAGATGATCGCCGTGGTCATCAGGGTCACTCCGGTCAATCCCAATGCTGGCGGTAGCCAGCGCCGATGAGCGAACCAGCCGTGAATCGCGGTGGTCAGAATGAGCAGCCAGGCCAGTGCCAGCAGAGCCCATTCAATCAGAATCAATTGCTGCCAGACACCCCGCTCCCATAAATTGCGGTTGAGCCACAACGTCGGCCAGGCAATGAATGCAATGGTCATGGCGGCACAATGGATACCGCAGCCGATGGCGATGATCATGCCGAGACGGTCGGGCCAGCGGGACAGAAACATATCGATCATTGATTGGCAGGACGTGTTATATTATAACATACCATGGCACGCTATCATTCCATCCTGCTGCGGGAGAAGACACCATGAAATCGCTGCTTGTCGCGTTGATACTTCTGGTTGCCATCATTACGGTCGTGGCCGTGCAGGCCGCACCGCTGGAGCGCCAGCATGGCGCCCATGTCCATGGCCAGGCCAACGGTACGCTGGCGGTGGATAACGGTCGCCTGAGCCTGTCGCTGGTCGTGCCGGGCGTGAACCTCGTGGGTTTCGAGCATCCCCCGTCCGACGACGACCAGCGCCAAAGACTCGACAAGGTCGAGCAAGCGCTCGAGTCCGGTGATTGGCTGACATTCGATTCCGACGGTGATTGCCGGATTGAATCAAGCGAACTGGCCATGCCGGGCTTTGCCGAAGGGTCACACGATCATGATGAGCATCATCATGACCATCACCATCACGACCACAATGACCACGAACATGCCGAATTCCATGTTGATGTCGACATCGCCTGCATCCGGGTTGGGCGCCTGGGCTGGATTGAGCTGAACCTGTTCGAGGACTATCCAGGCAACGAGAAGATTCGCATGGATGTGTTGAGGGATACTCGTGCCGAGCGGCTGCGGCTGACCCCCGGCGATACCCGCATCCGCCTGCCATAATCCGTCATGGCCGAACTGTTGCAGATCGTGCGGCTCCGCTACACCTGGCCGGGAGAAACCCGGCCGGTGCTGGATATTCCAGAATTCACCATTGCGCCGGGTGAACGCGTTTTTCTGCAGGGCCCCAGCGGCTCGGGAAAATCCACCCTGCTGGCGGCCATCGGTGGATTGATTCGCCCCGACAACGGCACGATCCGGTTCGATCAGACCGACCTCGGCACGTTGTCGACTGCCTGCCGTGACCGCTTCCGCGCCGAACACCTGGGCGTGATTTTCCAGCAGTTCAACCTGCTGCCCTGGCTGGACGTTCGCGCCAACGTGACGCTGCCGTGTCGCTTTTCGAAGGCACGGGCCCGGCGTGCCGGCAATGTGACCGAGGCCGCCGATGCACTGCTCGATGCCATGGACCTGGCACCCGCCCTGCGCGGCAAGCGCGCCGATACGCTCAGTGTCGGGCAGCAACAACGCGTCGCTGCCGCGCGCGCACTGATCGGCAAGCCGCGCCTGGTGCTGGCCGATGAACCCACTTCCGCGCTGGACCATGACCGCCGCGAAGCCTTCATCGATCTGTTGTTTGGTCAGGTCGAGGCGGCCGACAGTGCGCTGCTGTTCGTCAGTCATGACCCGGCCCTGGCCGCCCGGTTCGATCGTCAGGTCAGCCTGCCGGAGATCAACCGCACCGGGAAGGTGGCATGAACCTGTTAGGCCTGGCGTTTCGCTCGCTGATCAACCGCCGCTTCGCTGTGATTCTTACGGTGGTCACGATTGCCCTGTCCATCGGCCTGCTGGTCTTGGTCGAGCAGATGCGCTCGGAAGTGCGTGACGGCTTCTATCGCTCGGTCTCGGGCACCGACCTGATCGTGGGTGCGCGCACCGCGCCCATCCAGCTCCTGCTCTACTCGGTCTTCGGTATCGGTGATGCCACCAACAACATCTCCTGGCAGACCTATCGCGAACTGGCCGAGACCAGCGATATCTCCTGGACGATCCCCATGGCTCTGGGCGACATGCATCGCGGTTACCGGGTGATGGGGACGAGCGAGGAGTTGTTCGCACACTTTCGATATGGCGATCGCCAGGCCCTGGCGTTCGCTCAGGGTGGGCCATTCGATGACCTGTTCGAGGTGGTCATCGGCCACCAGGTCGCCCGGCAGCTCGATTACGTGATCGGTGATCAGCTGGTGCTGGCCCACGGCACGGGCAGCACCGCCCTGCAACAACATGACGACCACCCCTTCACCATCTCCGGCATCCTCGAGCCCACCGGCACACCGGTGGACCAGACGCTTTATATCTCCTTGGCTGCCCATCGCGCCATTCATATCGGCTGGGAACGCGGTACGCGCATGCCCGGTGCCGAGATTGATCCCGATGAGGCCCGGGACCGGGCCGATGAACTGCGCCCCGACAGCGTGACCGCGGTTTTGCTCGGGCTCAACACCCGTTCGGCCGTGTTCGGCTTGCAACGGCGCATCAACGACTTTCGGGCCGAGGCGCTGACCGCGATCATGCCGGGCATCGCGCTGCAGGAGTTGTGGCGCATCACCGGCCTGGTCGAGCAGACTCTGCGCCTGGTCGCCGGGATGGTCGTGCTGGCCGGTCTGCTGGGTATGCTGACCGTGCTGCTCACCACGCTCAATGAACGTCGGCGCGAAATGGCCATGCTGCGTGCCAATGGCGCCCGCCCCTGGCAGATTGCCGGTCTGCTGGTGTTCGAAGCCGGGCTGATCGCGGCCAGTGGCATCATCGTCGGCGTGCTGCTGGCCTTGCTGGTCCAGGCGCTGGCCGCGCCCTGGCTGCTGGCGACCTTCGGCCTGCACGTCGCGGTGGCCTGGCCGGCCGGTGATCTGTGGCTGGTGCTCGGTGGCATCCTGCTGGCGGGGCTGGCCATCAGCCTGGTGCCCGCGCTGCTGGCCTACCGCCGCACCCTGGCCGACGGCATGCAGGTCAGAATGTGAACCGGAAGCGACCGCTTGCAGTCTCAACGGGCTGCTGCGGCATCCGAGTGCAAAAGAGGCATTGCAACCGATGATCGAACCGAAACGCCTGCTGACGACGATTGTTATGCCAATCGCCATCACAATCGCCACGCTGCTGCTCGTCGCCCCCGTGCTGGCCGAGGAGCCGCGCGAGATCGAATGGCTGGATCTGATGCCGGCCGAGGAGGCCGATGCCTGGCTGTCGGAAGCGGCCGAAGTCGACCACTCCGGTTTCGATGCGCCCGAACCTTTCCAGTCCGATATCCCGGTGCCCGAGTTCGATGGCCAATCGATTCGCATTCCCGGATTCGTCGTGCCGGTGGAAACCGACGGTAAAGGCAAGCTCAGGGAATTCTTCCTCGTCCCCTATTTCGGCGCCTGCATCCACGTCCCGCCGCCGCCGACCAACCAGATCATCTACGGCCGTCTTGAAGAGCCCCTCCCGATGGTCGATATCTGGGATGCGTTCTGGATGGAAGGTACACTTAACGTGGAAGATGTATCCAATGACACCGCCGATTCGGTCTACACCATGGATGTGGATCGGCTGGTGTTGTATTGAGCTTTCAGGATTCAGCTTTCAGGGCGGGCTTCGTGAAGTCTTTCCTGAAACCTGAAACCTGACCCCTGAACCCTTTTTTCCATTCGGAGAAAGACGAAAAAATGAAGATCAAGACGACTTTTCTAACTCTTCTGTTCGTACTGCCAGCCCTCGCACTGGCAAACGACACCAAGCCGTTGTCGGTCGAAGTGCTGTGGCAGCTCGAGCGCGTCGGCGCCCCGGTCATCGCCCCCGAGGGCGGGCACGTGGTCGCGCCGATCACCGCTTACGACACCGATGACGATTCCTCCGAAACCCGTCTGTGGCTGTTTCACACCGATGGCACGATCGAGCGGGCCCTGACCGCAAAGGGCGTTTCGGCCGGCAACGCGGTCTTTTCGCCCGACGGCAGCACGCTGGCCTTTACCAGCCGTCGTGATGATGACGAGGCCACGCAGATCTACCTGCTGCCCATGGACGGCCCGGGCGAGGCCGAGCGCCTGACCGAGGTGCCCACCGGCGTCAATGGCGTGAAGTGGGTGGGCGAGCACCTGTATTTCATCTCGCGGGTGTGGCCGGACAAGAGCTGGGAGGAAATCGAGGAGCAGCAGCAGGCCGAAGAAGATTCGCATGTTTCGGCGCGCCAGTGGAACGCGCTGCCTTACTCGTTCTGGGATCACTGGATCGAAGAGGATCGCCAGGCGCACGTATTCCGCATTCCCGCCGATGGCGGCGAGATCGAGCCGGTCACCCAGCCGCTGGGACGTGAACTGCCGCGCTCTTCCCAGGGTGCCGGCAGCTACGACATCCATCCCGAGGAAACCCACATCGCCTTTCTGTCCGACCGCGAAGACCATGTCGATCCGTCCACTGACGTGTTCCTGGCCGAAATCGGCGGCGACAGCGCCGAGAATCTCAGTGACAACCCGGCCGGAGACTCATCGCCGATGTTCAGCCCCGACGGACGCTGGCTGGCCTGGGGAGCGCAGCAAATCCCCGGTTTCTATGCCGATACCGTCAACATCCAGCTGCGTGATCTCGACAGCGGCGAGACCCGCAGCATCACCGATGACTGGGATCGCTCGCCGGGCGGGCTGGTCTGGGCCGCCGACAGCAGCGGCTGGTTCGGCATCGCGGCCGACAACGGCACCAACCGCGTGTTCCACATCCACCTCGATGGCGAGGTTCGTGCCGTGACCGATGCGACCAACTTCGGCGGTCTGAGCATTGCCGACGACGGCACGATGGTGGCGACCAACGAAAGCTTCATGTACCCGGCCCGCCTGGTCAAACTCGATGCCGACAGCGGCCAGCCCACTCGCCTGGATACCATCAACGACGAGCTGCTCGCCGAGGTCGACCTGGGCACCTACGAGTCGGTGACCTACACCGGCCACAATGGCGAAGAGATCCAGATGTGGGTCAACTACCCGCCCGGCTTCGACGAGAGCAAGGAATACCCGCTGTTCCTGCTGATTCACGGCGGCCCGCACAGCCCGATCACCGACGGCTTTCACTACCGCTGGAATGCCCAGACTTTCGCCTCCTGGGGCTACGTGACCGCCTGGCACAACTTCCACGGCTCGCCGGGCTGGGGTCAGGATTTCACCGACTACATCAACCCCGACTGGATCACCGCGCCGTACAACGACACCATCGCCGCGGCCGACTGGTTTGCCGACCAGGACTGGATCGACGACGAGCGCATGGTCGCCGGCGGCGGCAGCTACGGCGGCTACCTGTCTTCCATCCTGCTGGGCCGCGAGCATCCCTTCAATGCCCTGCTGATTCATGCACCGGTCTACAACATGTATTCGCAGATGGCGGCCGACTTTGCCGTCCACTCGGTGCGTTTCGGCGACTACTGGGAGGATCCGGGCATCTACCAGGAAATCTCGCCGCACTACTACGCGGAGAACTTCGACACCCCGGCGCTGATCATTCATGGTCAGCTCGACTACCGCGTACCGGTCGGCCAGGCCTTCGAGTTGTTCCGCACGCTGCAAAGCCGCGGCGTGGAATCGCGCCTGATCTACTATCCGGACGAGAATCACTGGATTCTCAAGCCCAACAACTCGATCTACTGGTACGAGCAGGTCGCCGACTGGATGGGCCAATTCGCCGAACCCGGCGCCCGCTGAGGAGACTTTCCGCAGGCACGGACTACGGAAAGGAAACCTTGAAAAACCAGGATTGCGCAACGGAGCCCCTGACCAGGGGCTCCGTTGCCGATCAAGCACTATCCATTACGAGTTTTCGAGCAGGTACTCGACCTGTTCGGTGAGCCGCTCGATCGCCTCTTCCTGACGCTCTATGATTTCCTGTTGCTCCTGAATGGCCTGGATGGCGATGACCGAAATTCCGGAATAGGAAATGCCGTAAACACCATCGGTGCTTTCGTGATTGACGAGTTCCGGGAAAATTTCCTTGATGTCCTGAGCGATGAAGCCGATCGTCCCATCATCACTGCCCCGAAAGCGATACTGGACCGGCTCGAGCGACATCACATGAGCGATGACATCGTCCATGCTCGCGATATCGGTCTTCAGACGTCGATCAGAGGCTTCATTGTATTCTCCCTCGGGTGTGATCCACGAGCTCAAGCTGTCTTCGTGCCGGAAATGAAAATTCCCGGTTGCATCACTGTTCCAAAGCGTCCATTCCAACTCATCGGGACGATTGCTCCGGTATAACGTCACTCCACCCACCGCAGAGGTTGGCGATTGAATGATGTGCAAGTCATGCTGGGGGTCATCGGTGTTGATGCCTACCTGTCCATCGTCGAAGTAAATGCCCTCATCGGCAAGCGACCATTTAGATTCGTCAAAGGCCAGATCCTGCGGCATCCAAATCGACCCCTCCCAGACCAGTGCCTGTCCGGCTGATGCGCCCATCGAGTCGAGTTTTTGGCCGGTAATGGAACCATCCGGAACAGATTGCGCCTTGAGTGCATAAGGCGTGGCGCTGAGTGGAATGCGCGGCGTCAGTTCATCGCCGTCGTCAATCGCGATACCCAGCCAGTATTGCTCGTCGAATGGCAGATCAAGGGGTTGCTCACTACCCAGAATGGCGTTGAACAAACCTTCCGTGACCTGTAGCTGCTGATCTTCGGTCCAGATGGCGTTTTCGCCTGATTCGCTGGCATAGAGGCTGAAAGTGAAGTCGAGCGTCTCGTTTTCCACCGGCTCACCCGACTCCCCAAGCAACTGACCCTGGTGGGAAATGGTACGGGGCACATCGGCTTGTACAGTCGCGACTGCGCCCATTGTGAGTGCGAACAAAACTGAATTCGCATACAGTCTCATGAAGTTCCTCCTATCTGCTTTGAATTCCAGGTGTGGATGGTTGCCGGTCATTGAGTTCTGCTACCGACAGCCACGCTCAATCATGCAATCCGGTTGGATCGCTACGGTGACCTCAAGGCTGTGGAAAGTAGAGAAGACATGAACGATCAAGCATTTGCAGGCTAACACAGACGTCCAAAGCCTTTGTCGTTCCCGGGCCGCTCGGTCATGCCGCCCCTGCCCACATGTATGGAAATTACCGGTTTGGCGGTTCTTTGCCCGATGGCGGCGATGATGACCTTGCGACGCTGCTCGGTCGGCTCGACTGCCGCGTACCGATCGGCCTCGCCTTCGAGTTGTTCCGCACGCTGCAAAGCCGCGGCGTGGCATCACGCCTGATCTACTGCCCTAACGCGATTCACTGGATTCTCAAGCCCAACCCGATCAACTGATACGAGCAGGGGGGCGACTGGATGGGCCAATTCGCAGAACGCGGCGCATGCCGACCAAGCGTCAACGTACCTGAAGAAAAACGCCGGCCCGGGGCCGGCGTTTTTCGTTCCATCGACTGATTTGCTGCGATCAGAAGATGAATTGGAAGCGGGCGCCGTAGACCCAGCCATCATCCTTGTATTCGTCACGCTCGCCTTCGAGATAGATGACGTTGAATTTCAGCAGGGCTTCCTCGGTGAGGTACCAGTTCAGGCCGGCGGTGTAGCGTTCTCCCTTCTGACCGCGGCCGGCGCGGCTGTGCTCGCGCGAATCGGCCACGCCATAGCCCAGGGCCACTTCGAAAGCACCCCAGTGGCCATCTCTTGGAGAGAAGTTGTTGTTGGGTCGCTGCAGGCCGAAGTCACCGCTGAAAGCACGGTAGTTCTTGCGCTCACCGGTCAGGAAGAAGCCGGTATGCAGGTACCAGCCATCCAGCGTCAGTGAAGTTTCGTCGACTCGCACATCTCCGCGCTCGGGGTCCAGGTCGAGATCGACCCGGTAGTATTCGCCCTGCATCCACCACGACTGGTGACCGGCGGCGAATTCCAGGTTGGTGCGGGTGAAGTCTTCCACACCCTCGATGTCGTCGCGACCGACCAGGCGGGCATCGATCGCGCGGGTGCCTTCACGGGCGCGCAGACGCACGGACTCGTATTCGCCACTGTCGCGATCGAAGGCATTGCGACGATGATTGATGCCGCCGCCGACATGGACAAAGCTTTCATTGGTCAGTACGGGCGCAAATGAGCTGCGCAGCGACAGCGCCCAGCCTTCACGGATCTCCCGGTCATAATCAATGCCGTGCCCGAAAACCCCGGCACCCAGATACCAGTTGGGCTGGATGGTTTCGTACATGAGACCGGGCTCGCGATTGACCTTGTAGGCATCGGCCGGAACCGAGCGTTCGATGAAGGTGATGTAGCGCGAGCTGGTGGCGTACTCCATGCCGAAAGGCTCCTTGAAGTAGCCCGCGGCCAGACGGCCGCCGTGTTCGAACAGATAGGCCATGTAGGTGTTGGCCAGATCGACCTCGTTTTCGGCGTAATCGACTTCGATCTGCCACTCCCAGTGGCGATTCATGATGCCGAGCGCACCCAGGCGCACGCGGCGCAGGATCACGCCATAGTCCGGGAAGGGGTGTCCCTGGCGAGCGACATTCTCGATGTCGTCGCCGAAATCCTGCCAGGCGGCATCGAGCTGAACCCGGCCACGCATGCGAAAGCGGCTGGAGCCGTCGGCCGACTCCAGACCGATGCGCGGCACCGTTCCGGTCAGGCCGTCATCACGCATGGGTGCGGTCGGCTCGTAGCCCAGCTCGGCGCCGATCAGTTTCACCTTCTCGACCGGTTCGTCGACCGGTTCTTCACGTTCGGCTTCGGCACGAATGCTTTCGGCTTCCTCGGCGCTGAGTACGCCCTTTTCGATCAGCACTTCCATCAGCCGATCGGTCTCCGATGCCATGGCACCGATCGATGTCAGCAGCAGGCATAGTGCGGCTACCACACCCAGGTTCTGGAATTTCATCATGTCGCTCCTTGCAAGATCAGCTGTTCTGTGTATTCAGGGTCCCCGGTAAGATGACCGGGGCCACTTCATACGGACTGCCGGCAGCAGTGCCCCGTAACAGCAATCATCGGCTTTTTGCGCCATGGAGCGATTGACCGGAGTCAATTCATGCGTGGTTTCTGATAGATTCAGACCTGCATACACAACGGGGCTGGTCATGGCCAATACCGAGATTGAGCGCAAGTTCCTGGTCCGCGGCCAGGGCTGGAAGCAGCCGCAGCGTGCTCAGCGCTACCGTCAGGCTTACCTGTCGACCGACAAGCAGCGTGTGGTGCGCGTGCGCGTGATAGAAGATGACGCCTGGCTGACGATCAAGGGCCCCTCCCGCGGCATTGCCCGGCTGGAGTTCGAGTACCCCATCCCGGTCAAGGATGCCGAGGTCATGCTGGATTCACTGTGTCAGCAGCCGGTCATCGACAAGACCCGCTACCGGATCGAGCATGGCAACCATGTATGGGAGGTCGACGAGTTTCATGGTGACAACCAGGGTTTGGTGGTCGCCGAGATCGAGCTGCGGGCCGAGGACGAAGCCTTCGAGCAGCCCGAGTGGCTGGGCGAGGAAGTCTCCGATGATCCGCGCTATTTCAACTCCAACCTCATCGCCCACCCGTTCCGGGAATGGAGCGGGCCGGACAACTGATCCTTGTTCAGAGCCTGGTCACTGCAGTTCACCGCTTGCCGCGCCGGTTTTAGCGGGGCGGCTTCGAGGTCGGTTCGGTCGGGGAATGCCTGCTTCGGTTCGATGCGGTGGCAAGGCCCTCAGCAGGCATTCCCCGACCGAACCGACACGACGGTAGCG
>SLIA01000212.1 GCA_007135935.1 Wenzhouxiangella sp. | reverse complement strand
CCCTTAAATTTTTCTCCATTGAATATAATATTTCCTATATAAACTTCATTTTGAAGAATACTATAGACGTGTTTTTTATTAAAGAGTTTTCCTCCCAACTTTTTCCCACTTTCCGTCACTCTTACTTTCGTTCTATATCCTTGCTGATTAAGCCAATTAGCTACTTTTGCAGTTGATGGTTCGTGCAGGTATCTATCGAATATCTTATTAACCAATTTTGATTCTTCGACATTCACGACGAGTTTTCTATTAGTTCTATCATAACCTAACGGCACCACCCCACCACCCCAGTAGCCCTTCTGGGCTTGCGAAAACATTTTTTCACGGGTTCGCTCGGCAATCATATCCCTCTCAAACTCTCCAAAAGCAAGCAATATTGTCCTCTGCATTTTACCCGCAGGAGTAGTTGTATCAATATGTTGTGTGGTTATGACTATATCTATGTCTAAATCTCTGAGCCGTTGGTCAAGTGACAAGAAATCCTGGACACTACGTGATATACGATCAAGTTTTATGCTCGCAACCACATTAAACTTCCTCTCTTCCGCATCACGTAAGAGCTTCTGCATACCTTCACGTTCAAGATTTGTCCCCGATTTCGTGTCGGTATATATCTCATATATCTCCCAATCTTTACCTTCACAATATTTTCTGAGAGAATCCTCCTGACTCTTTAGTGAGCTGTAATCTCCTCTACCCTGCTCGTGCGTAGATACACGGCAGTAGAGGGCTACGATTTTTTTGTCTTCGGAATTGGACTTCTTCGATTTAGCCATAACCTTGATGATGCATTAATTTAACACTACGATTGGATAATTAAATATAATGATATTGATGGATAAATCAAGTTTAAAATGGCGACTATAGACATGAAAATCCGCCCAAAAAAATAATATACCAGAATCACATCCCACCCCGGATAGTACCGGTACTGTTCCACCGACATACTTCGACTATTTAAGTACTTTTAAAAGAACCGATTATTTGAGGGGGTCCCATTTAACCGCCCGCCAGCTACTATACAAGGTGTGACTTTATGGGAAATCAAGGGGGGCAGCCACAGGGGACTGTGATTTGTTCGCCGGGCGGTAATTTAAAGGACATCTTTCTCAGAATATTTTATTTACCATTCGTTATGCTCATATTTAATCCTATTATTCTTAATGGTTATCATATTCCAACATGGCTCTTCCTAATCATTAATTCCTGCCCCATTTAATACTTCAACATCTTTTGCTATATATGATTCCGTAATATGCCAGTGGCCGTGGAGCACAAGCTTAACTTTGTATTTCTTGAAGAGAGCAAGCAATTTATTTCTTTGGTAAATTCCCATTGTTTCTGCAAACACTTCGCCTTCCTCAGAAACTACGGTACGTTTATCATATAGATAGTGATGCATAACAACAATAATAGTTTTTCTTTTTTGATATTGCCTTTTTAACACTGTTTCTACACTTTCGAGATCAACATCTCCATTGCAACACAACGGATTATCTGAGTATTCATACAAAGAATGAATAAGATGACTACGCGTCCGTATGTGGTCTATAGTATTCTTAAACAATTTAATTCTTGATCCGTCCAAATGATATGTTGGGAGTATATTATTTGTATCAATACCAACTAATGCTGAATTACTAGATAAATTCTTTTCATATGGATATTTTGTTAGACAGGATTGTTTGAAATATGAAGCAAATCTTTTACACTCGGCACTGTAATTACTTTGTGAATATTGCCTCAACTTTGGTAATATTTCCTTTAAATTTTTTAGAAACAATTTTGGATTACCTTTGATATCATCCCATTCGGGTTTTCTTGGAAATTTTCTAAAAAAGAATGGGTATAAATCATGATTCCCTGGTATAACGCTCAGTCTTGAATGTTCATAATATCCATATTTTTTAAATAATCGTATTGCTTGCTTATACTCAACATCACGCCCCGCATTCGTGATATCTCCGGTAATTACTAAGTGATCTATTCCATGGTCACTAATATCGCATAGGAGTTCATCTAATCGGTTATATTTTTCCTCATTTCCATCGAGATGAAGATCAGATATGTGTGCTATATTTAACATATTTATCCCTGTCTATTATGGAAATTCTATCTCCAACCCTGTTTTAATCTCAATATTTTCTTTTACCAATGCATTATAATTAAAACCAATACTACTTATTGGCGATAACAGCTCGGCCGTTAACTCGAATGTTTTTTGTACACTCTCAGATAATGTAAATTCATGTGATATTAGTTTGGGAGGGTTATTGCTCGCTTTAACCGATGCTAATAAATTCTGCATTATTATTTCACCTTGTAAATTATTATTATTCAACAAAGCCTCAGCTCCCTCAATGTCCCGATTAGTTGTCCCCTGAAACTTGCCACTTAGACGCATTTTATTACTTAAATCTCTTAATTCTCTTTTCTTTCCGCTTAATTTTCCCTTTATAATATCTTTCGTAAAATCAATTATCAATTCTTTTTCTGAATCTCTATCATATAACTTCGTGTATTTCTGATTTACACTTTTTGCTCCTAACAATTGGCAGAAGTTTATAATCAATAACCATTTTTCAAGTGCCATTATCTCCTTTGCTTGAGAGACTTCTGCATATGCATTATCATCAAATGGTGATATAACCAGCAACATATCCGGCACCGGTCTTTCCCCACCTAATATTTTATATTGAGATTTAATTTTATAAAAATCATCTATCCTATAAACCAGTATTTCCGGATGCCCTAATATTTCTCTTTTCCCTGGTGTATGCTCGATACTCTTGTACTTATCCTCTGTCAACAACAATATAGTTCTTCGTTTCCAAGCTGGAATTATTTCCTGACTATTCATATATCGCTCCTTTGAATTGTATTATTGCCTATTTTTTTTGTACAATAATTTTATTATTGCCAAAACAAGATTTTTACTGTTTTCTTCATCTATTAGAGAACCAATGATCAAATTGTTATGATCAATATCACCTTGATTGATAGCATCATTAATATTATCATGAATAATTTTAATTATGGATTTTGCCTCATTCTTTTCTTCCATACCTTTAATATGATCAGCAAATGTTCCGACTAATAACACCACTGTAGTATTCTTTTTTTCTTTTTTCCAGCTATTGAATATTCTCATATCGTTATAGATACGATTTATATAATTTTCATTGTTATCATAAACCAGTTTGCTATTGAATAAATACAAAACGATATCGCTCTCCATAACTATCTTCTGCCATTCATTTAGATTCCGATCATCACCAGGAATATCCACTCCTTCTTTAATGTAAACTTTTAACTCATCCATATATAATATATTGCCTTTTTTCAACCTAATACCCATTATTTTCTGATCGGGTATATTTAGTTTTCCTTTATGTATAATATCATACAGAGTTGTTTTACCACATCCCTCAGGGCCAAGTATTGCAATTCTTTTTCCTTTAAAAAACAATTTTATTTTTTCCCATTTTTTCAATACAAAAAATGCCGCAGCCCCTAGCATTATTACCCCTCCTATTGCAATAATTACAATTACTGCCGGTCCTGCCATAACGACCTCCTTTTATTTAAAAAAAGAATTATCAATTTATTATATTGTTAGTAGGTTATATATCTTCAACAAAACAGCTACACCCACCTTCTAACTTTCAATTCATCCCTTGCTGGAATAAACATCATTTGTTGATATGAGTCATCATTAAACACTGGTTCAACATTTAAACATTTAAAAATATTTTCTTTTGAATGATATTTTCGTTGATATTCTAATAAATCTTTCATTGTATCATATCGCGTCAGCGACCACTCAAGTAATCCTTCATCAAAATTATAATTCTTAAATTTATTAGAAGTATAATGGTTAGCTGAAACCAGACTCTTGTCCTTCATCTTGATTACTGATGCTTTATCACCAGTTCTCTCAATAATACACGCCTGCCCTTTTTTAGTCCCACATATTGTATATAATACACCGGTAGATAATATCTCATTTTTCAAATAATACACGGCATCTTCATATGTATCACATTCTTCCAATACATCTCTTAGTAAGAAAGATGGCCCCCAATTCATTAATCGAGGACGTCGTGTAACAGGTGAATAGTTCATGGTGATAGAATAGGCACCCGGCAGCATCCCTGATAGAACTCCAACAAATCCTGATACGCCAACAGCAATGAAATGACGATTACCATTAGTGAATTTAAATAATCTTGTTGTTTTTCCAATATTTCTAAGAGGCCAATCCATATTTCGTAAATGAACCATACCCACTCCTTTCAACCACTTAACCCCAGTAGTACATCCAAATGGCCTTATTGGAATGCGCTCCCCCACATATTCACTAAAATGAGCTAACTCATAAGAGCACTGCAACATAGCGACATCCCCTCTTGCAACATCCAGAGAACTTGCCCAACTATCCATCTCATCAGTATAATATCCACCTACCAGTTGATAACCTTTTCTAAAAATCCATCTTAAAAATCGTGGAACATGAGAAATATCCTTTTTAGCCTCATTTATTAATTTTTTCACGGCAATTTTATCATCTTTAATAACCTTTTGCCATCGCTCTTCCTCCGGCAAATTTAAATCGATGGTATAAGTCTTTGTTTGCGATATATAACCCATAATAGTATCCTCTTAATATGGTAAGTTAAAAGATTTTTGATTAGATTTATCATTTCTATATTAGTTTCAACAGTTATGTACTATTATATAATCATATCCTCCAAAAACTCCGATGCCGGCTCAACAGCGGTCACAAGCAAATGATCTCTTGCACGCGTACATGCTACATACAGTAAGTGGCGTTCGGTGTTGTATACCTCTTCGAGATCGGAATCATCCGTTACGGTTTTTATGCGTTGTTGTAAGGGTATTACCTCATCATCACACGCCATTACTACGACTACCCGGAATTCCAAACCTTTAGCGAGATGCATTGTACACACTGTTATCTTATCACCTGTGTTTTTATTGCTTTCATCAAGAATATTAAAATTATATCCGGTCTTTTTAACTGCAGTTT
>SLIA01000105.1 GCA_007135935.1 Wenzhouxiangella sp. | reverse complement strand
TACACGGAGTCATTGACGAGATGAAAGGCAATATCGGGCAGCTGATGCAGCAGGCCCAGAAAATGCAGGAAAACCTGAAGAAGGCCCAGGAAGAGATGGCCAGCCAGGAAGTGACCGGCGAGGCCGGCGGCGGGCTTGTCAAGGTGGTGATGAATGGCCGCCACGAAGTGCGGCGGGTGACCATCGATCCGGATGTGGCCGACGACCGGGAAATGGTCGAGGACCTGGTCGCCGCGGCGGTCAACGATGCGGTCAATCGGGTTCAGGAAATGATGCAGGAGAAGATGAGTGGCCTGACCGGCGGCATGCCCATGCCTCCCGGATTCACGCTGCCCTGATACCCGCTCCAGACCGTTGCCTGCCGGCGTGAGCCACGACCCCTTCGACCAGTTGCTCGATGCCCTGCGTTGCCTGCCGGGCGTCGGCGCACGTTCGGCCCAGCGCATGGCACTGCATCTGCTCGAGCGTGATCGCGAGGGTGGCCGGCGACTGGCCGAGACCCTGGCTGTGGCCATGCGCGATATTCGCCGTTGCAGTCGCTGTCGCAATTTCACCGCCGGGGAAACCTGCCGGATCTGCTCCAGTGACAAGCGTTCCAGCGAGGTACTGTGCGTGGTCGAAACGCCGGCCGATGTGCTGGCGATCGAGGCGGCAACCGGCTTCGACGGGCGTTACTTCGTGTTGCTCGGTCGGCTTTCCCCGCTTGACGGCATCGGTCCGCAGGATCTGGGTCTGGATCTGCTCGGACGCCGGCTTGATGAAGAAGGGGTTGCCGAAATCATCATCGCCACCAACACCACGGTGGAGGGCGAGGCCACCGCCCAGTACCTGCGCGAAATGGCCGATCATCGTGGCATCCGTACCTCGCGCCTGGCCCAGGGCGTCCCGCTGGGCGGAGAGCTCGAGCATACCGACCGTTCCACCCTGGCTCACGCCTTCAGCTCGCGTCTGCCGATGAGAAATTAACCCGGCATGCCGGGTTAATAACAAAAAACCTCCCCGCCCGGGACCGGGCAGGGAGGTTCGATCGCGGCAGGTCCAGGCTTATTCGCCCGCCGGTGCCTCGGGCAGTTCGATGCGTTCGCGATTGTTGTCGACAGTGCGCAGGCCGATGCCGCGCACGTTGACCAGCTCGTCGATGTGCTCGAAGGCGCCGTTTTCCTCGCGATACTCGATGATTGCCTGGGCCTTGGCCATGCCGACACCGTGCAGGGCTTCGGCCAGCTCCTCGACGCCGGCGGTGTTGACATCAACCGACAGTTCTTCGGCCAGGCCGGTCTGGGCCAGGGCCAGGGACAGGAACAGGGCGGCGATGATGGACTGGAACATTTTCATGATGACTCTCCTTTTTGTTGCCTTGATGAATTGATTTTCGATGGTCCGCCGGGCCGCTCGCCCGACGTTGGCAACAGTTTAGAAATCGGCCGCTTTCGGCGAATCGGCAAACCTTCCCCGCGAGCGGTAATCAAATGACCCGGCAAGCAATCCGAAATTTCTTCTCAGGTTTTGAGAAAACGTCGTGCTGCAATAACCCTGCAGCGATTACAAACCGAGGAGAACAGACCATGAGCACTGCGACGAAAACGGACATGAACAGCCGCCAGTTCAGGCAGGAAATCGTTGGCAAGCGGATCAGCGGCGTGATTGCCCGCCCGGGTCGAAACGGAGAACCGCCGGTCGTCATGATGTTGCACTTCGAGGACGGCAGTGTGGTGGAATTCGTTTCCCCGCGCAGCGACCGCTTGCTCAAACGGGCCCTGGCCGAGACGCGCGGCAGCGGCCTGGCGGGTCGTGGCGTTTCTCATGGTGAAGACGCCATGCAGCTGCCGCTCAACGGACTTGCAGCCTGAGACGCAGTTCACATGATCGTCTGGTTTCCGGGGGGGTGCGGGGTTTATCCACACAAGCTGTGGATAAGTTTGTGGGCAAACCTTGTCATCGGACCGTCACACCAACGATTGAGCAGATTGTATAGATTTTGACCATCCAGAAAAAGTGTTTAATAACAGTGGGTTACTATTCCTGTGGGTGCTTTTCCGGTTTGTGGCAGCGTGAATTTTCTGTCAAAGGGGGAATCAAGCGTTTGTGTATAACATTCGAAGACAGCACTTCATGAACACGCTCCAAGTTACTGATTCATCGTTTCAGCCAGTTGTCTCAGGCCGATCTGCTCCGGCCATTCCGCCAGATCGGCCAGCAAATCGGTTTCTTGCGGCAATTCAGCGGTCATCCTGGCCAGTGCTTCACGATATTCGGGCCATCGGATGCTGCCCAGTTCCGGGTCGTCGAGCAGTCGGCGGCGCCTGTACTCCGTCCAGCGATCCCGCTCGTCGGCATCCAGGGTCTCGGGCCAGAGACGGGCTCGGTAGCGGAACAGCAACTCGTTGAGACGTTCGTCGCTGAATGGCGTGGCCAGCTCGGCCAGTGCCTGGGGTGACTGACTGCGGATGCGCGGATACATGCGCTGATCGCCCGGAGGCGGAAAGCCGCCGTACAGGTCGATCTCCGGATCGGTGTCGGAAAACTCGCGGGGTACGGCGAAGATCGCTGCCAGACGCTCGACGAAATCCGGTTGGCGCTCGATCTGGCGTGCGTGGGTTTCGATGTGACGGTGATCGATCGCCAGTCGCCGCGACGATTCCGTGTCCAATACGCCCAGCGGAGAGATCATCGGGCAGCGATTGGTGCGCACCAGCTTGACCGGGATCCGTTCGAGGTCTTCGGGAAGGTCGGCGCTCGGCGTCCAGTAGAGGTCGGCGAGCATCTCCTCGTCGAATTCGAGAAACGGCGTCGGGTCCACGCCCAGGTTCCAGACCAGCCACTGGCTGGCGATCTGCGGGTGCGGGCACAGCGGCAGGACCGCCGCCGTGTTGCAGCCGGGTTGGGCCGGGTAGCGCGAGGAGCTGTGGATGAGGGGACGCTTCTTGTGCAGGAGTTCGGCCACAACATGTTTGCGGCGCAGGCCCAGCGCCCATTGCCACAGCTTCGGGTTGTACTTGCGCACCAGCCGGGCCACGGCGATGGTGGCCTCGACGTCGGCCAGTGCGTCGTGGGCATTGGCGGTGTCCATACCGTTGGCCGCGGCGATATCCTCGAGCCGGAAGCTTGGGCGACCGTCCTCGTAGTCGGGCCACGCGATGCCGTCGGGCCTGAGTGCCCGGGTCATGCGCAGCAGGTCGATCAGGTCGAAGCGGCTGTTGCCGTTGGCGTACTCGCGCGAATAGGGGTCGAAAAAGTTGCGCCAGAACAAGTGGCGGGTGACTTCGTCGTCGAAGCGGAAGTTGTTGTAGCCGACCACGCAGGTGCCCGGCACACTCATCAATTCGAAGATGCGCGCGGCAAATTCGTTTTCCGGCAGCCCGCGCCTGGCTGCCGTTTGCGGCGTGATGCCGGTAATGCGGCAGGCCGCCGGCTGCGGCAGCATGTCGTCGGCCGGTCGGCAGTAAAACACTTCCGGTTCGCCGATGATGTTCAGGTCGGCATCCGTTCGCAGGGCGGCGAACTGGGCCGGCCGGTCCCGGCGCGGGTCGGCGCCGAAGGTCTCGAAGTCGTACCAGAGAAAGGTTTCTGAAGTCATTGCGGCATCATTCCATAGTCAGTCGGCGGTCGTGAAGCCGATTCGGCCCTACTTAACGACCTCATTAGTAAGTTGGCCTGAACTTTCATCCGGCTCGGCTATCATTGTGTGAAGTACATATTTTGCAAGGGCACATCGTCATGACTGAGAAAGCCACCTTCGGTGCCGGATGTTTCTGGGGCGTGGAAATGCGTTTTCGCGAGCTCGACGGTGTTGTCGAGGCCCGCGTCGGTTACATGGGCGGCGAGGTCGACAACCCGACCTACGAGCAGGTCTGTCGCGACGATACCGGCCATGCCGAGGTGTGCGAGGTGACGTTCGACCCGCAACGCATCAGTTACGAGTCCCTGGTGCGCGCTTTCTTCGAACTGCACGATCCCACCCAGGTCAATCGTCAGGGCCCGGATGTCGGACGCCAGTACCGTTCGGTCATCTTCAGCCACGACGCCGAACAGGAAGCGGTGGCTGCCAGGGTCAAGGCCGAACTGGAGGCGACAGGCCGCTTCAGCCGGCCCGTCGCGACGGCCGTGGAGCCGGCGGGCACATTCTGGCAGGCCGAGGACTACCATCAGCAATACCTCGCCCGCCGTGGCGGGAGCTGTGCCCTCTGATCGACCGGCTGCTCACATCCGACTCCGCTAATCAGGTGGCCTTTTTCAGTGCCCGCAGGATCAGCAGCAGGATGATGGCGCCGACGGTGGCCACGACCAGGCTGCCCAGCAGGCCGCCGGTGACAATGCCCAGCTCCGTGAAGATGAATCCGCCGATGAATGCGCCGATAACACCGACGACGATGTTGGTAACGATGCCGTGGCCGCGGCCACGCACCAGAATGCCGGCCACCCAGCCGGCGACGCCGCCAACGAGCAGGAACAGCAGCAGTGATTCAAGGGTCATGAGCGTTCTCCGTGATGATGTTTTCTTGTCGATACGGCCGGCGCCATGAGCACGAGACACGGAAAAGTCGTGGATCATCGTCCGCGCCTGGTTCTGGTTCGCCACGGCCAGGCCAGCCTGGGGTCGGCAGACTATGACCGACTCTCCGACTTGGGTCAACGCCAGGCCGGCCAGGCGGGGCGGCGACTGGCATCGTTGCTCTCCGGTCAGGCCCCCTTGTGGTCGGGAACGCATCGAAGGCATCATCAGACGGTGCTTTCCATGGCTCCGGATCTTCAGGCCAGAGCGGTTCCGGGGCTTGATGAGTTCAGTGCCTTCAGCCTGGTACGGGCGGCCGTTATACGTGCCGAGCGCCTGGGCCTGCATCGACCCGATGATGCGCAACTGGCTGACCCACGCACCCATCTGCCGCGACTGCTGGAGTGGTTTCCGGAAGTGCTGTACGCCTGGCAGGAAGGGCACCTGGTGGCTGACGATGTCGATCCCTGGCCGGCATTCCGGCAGCGGGTGCTCTCGCCGGTGGCGCATTGGCAGGAAGTGATTGCGGCGGGCCAGTCGGTCGTGGTGGTCAGCTCGGCAGGCGTGATC
>SLIA01000074.1 GCA_007135935.1 Wenzhouxiangella sp. | reverse complement strand
GGAGGCGAGCACGAAGAACAGGTAGTAGAGATTCCGCTCGCCGATGTTGGCATGCAGCCAGTGGTGGAAAGCGGGGATGAAGTGCGAGCCCATGTCGAGGATGAAGATGGGCAGCGTCAGGGCCGCGGCCAGCAGCATCCGCCGGAATGCGGTTCGGCGTTCTCTGTCGGCATCGTCTTCGTCGTCGTGATCGCTTGCCGGGCGGGCGTCGTAGCCGGCACGCTCGACCGCTTCGATCAATCGGGCTTCATCGATCTGCCCCAGGGCCGTGACCAGCGCCTGGTTGGAGGCCAGGTTGACGCTGACGCGCACCACGCCTTCGACCCGACCCAGCGCTTGCTCGATGCGATCCACGCAGCTGGCGCAGTGCATGCCGGCGATATCGAACCGGAAGCGGCGCGGTCGGATCGGATAGCCGGCTTTCTTGAGCGTGTCATCGAGGCGTTGAAAGGCTTCGGTCGAGCCCTCCAGGTCCACATGGGCCTGCCGGCTGGCCGGATTGGCCTTGATGTCGGTAATACCCGGCACACCATCGAGCGCCGACTCGATGCGACGCACGCAGCCGGCGCAGTGCATATCCGGGATGTCGACAATCAGGCGGGTCATGTTGTTTCCGGGGGGCGACAAGCGTTTACCACAGCGACACAGAGTGCACAGAGAAAAGAATGAAGAATATTTTGATCAGTCTCTGTGAACTATGTGTCTCTGTGGTGCACTTCTTCATTACCGTTACCTCGGCAGGCCGGGACTGCCGCGGGCTATCAGAGATCGCGACGGGCCACCGGCATGGTCATGCAGCGGCAGCCGCCGCCACCGCGCGAGAGCTCGGCACCGTCCATGGTCACGACCAGGCGTTCGCTGTCGCTGATCTCGCGCTCGCCGGAGATGATGTCGCGGGCATGAGCGACGTTGAAGCCGGCCTGACTCAGTGCCTCGACGGTGTAGCGGTTGTGGTCGTAGCCGATGATGCGGCCGGGGCCGAAGGCGAAGAAGTTCGCACCACTGCCCCACTGCTCGCGTTCCTGGTGGAAGGAGTCATCGCCGCCGCAGTTGATCGGTGCCAGGTCCAGGCCCAGCGAAGACAGCGCGGCAAGTACGTCGCGGAACTCGCTGATCTTTGCTTCCGGCCCGCCGTTGAAAGTACACACGAAAGCGCGTGACCGATGCGTTCCCGTGATCAGCGGCGGATAGACCACGCACTTGTCGTGATCGACCATGGTGAAAATCATGTCCAGGTGGATCGTGGCCCGGGCCTTCGGAATCTCCACGACCACGAAATTGCGGATCGGGCCCTGAGCGGCAATCGAGCGCATGAGGCGGTCGATGCCGGCTGCCGAGGTGCGCTCGCTGTAGCCGATCACGGCCAGGTCCGCGCGCAGTATCAGCAGGTCCCCGCCTTCGAGCGTGACATCCGTATCGCGGTTGTCCGTGCCGTCGAGGTAAAAGCCGGCCGAGTGAATATTCGGGTGGTATTTGAACACCGCCTTGAGCAACAGCGCCTCGGCCACACGCGCCCGGTAGGCCATGGAGCCGATGATGACCCGGTCGTTCACGCACATGGCCGCATCGCGGGTGAAGAAGGCGTTGGGCAACGGCGGAATGGCGTAGCGTGACGGGCTGAGATATTTCTCCAGGCTGATCGGCTTTTTCGGGGTGCCCTCGATGAGCTGCGCGGCCAGCGCCGAAGACGGCATTTCCATCAGCTGGTCGCAGACCTCGGGGCAGTCGAACAGCCCGACCAGCGCATCGATCAGCGCACGCCGTACCTTGTCGTTGTCCAGCACCTCGGTGAGCAGGTCGGTGAACTCCACCACGTTGGCCACCTTGCCAAGCACCCCCCGAAGCTGGCGGTGCTCGCGGTCGGCCAAATCCAGCGTGAGGATATCGTCGTAGAGCACCTCGGCGGCCATGTCCGGGGTCATGTTTTCCATTTCCTGGCCCGGGGAGTGAATGACGACGGCCTCGAGCGGACCGATTTCGGAATTGACTTTGATATCGATGGACATGGGGATCCTGTTTCTTGTTTGACGTGCCGGACAGGTCGATGGGGTCCGCAGATGGCAGACGATTATACCTGCCGGGCCCGGATCATCGGCAGCCCATGACCGGCTGGTCTTGCAGTCGATCTCCCATCCTGAGACTATTCAGCGTTCATTATCATCTTGAGCCCTCATGACCGACAACACGCCTCCGGCCGGCGAGGAACCGCTGCAGATTCCCGCGATCTCGCGATCGCAGATGCTCTGGATTGCCGCTGCCCTGCTGGTCACGGGCTGGCTGGTATGGCTGCTCGCTCCGGTACTCACACCCTTCCTGCTCAGCGCCTTGCTGGCCTACATGGCCGACCCGGTGGTCAACCGGCTGGAACGCTGGAAGATGCGGCGCGATGTCGCGGTGTCCCTCGTGTTCCTTGTCGTGATCTCGATTCTGGTGGTGGCGATGCTGATCATAGTGCCGCTGCTGGTGCGCGAAACCATCGACCTGGTCGAGCGCCTGCCCGGCTATTTCCAGACCCTGCAGGAGACGGCCCTGCCATGGATCGAGGAGCGCTTCGATGTCGAGCTGGGTATCGAGACTTTCGATGCCTCGAAGGCGCGCGAGCTCATCCAGGAGCACTTCCAGAACATTGCCGGGGCTGCCGGCACCGTGGTGAGCTACATCACCGAATCCGGCGGGCGCTTCATCATCTGGGTCACCGGCATGGTGCTGGTGCCCCTGGTCACCTTCTACCTGATGCGCGACTGGCACAAGCTGCTCGACAGCCTGCGCGACATTCTGCCGCGCAATATCGAGCCGGTCGTCGTGCGGCTGACCCGCGACTGCGACGAAGCGCTGGGCGGCTTCCTGCGCGGACAGCTACTAGTCATGATCAGCCTCGGTGCCATATACAGCATCGGGCTGTTGATCGTCGGCCTCAACAACGCCATCGCCATCGGCATGATCGCCGGCCTGGTCAGTTTCGTGCCCTATCTCGGCGCCATCATCGGAATCCTGCTGGCGGGTATCACCGCGGTCATCCAGAATTTCGAATTCTGGTTCCTGCTGTCGGTCGCCGTCGTGTTCACGGTCGGGCAACTGATCGAGAGCTTTTTGCTTACGCCCAAGCTGGTTGGCGATCGCATCGGGCTGCACCCGGTGCTGGTGATCTTCACCGTCATGGCCGGTGCACACCTGTTCGGATTCATCGGCATTCTGCTGGCCCTGCCGGTAGCCGCGGCCGGCACGGTGCTGGTGCGATTCTTCTACCGCAACTACAAGCTCAGCTCGGTCTACGAACGACCCGATCATTGATGCCGATCAATACCATGCCGACGACATGAACTGACAATGGGCACAGGCCCAACCAATGGATAAGTCAAATGAACGACATGTCAACACGAGAGCGATTCATCAACGGCATCAAGCAGCGCCTTGACGAGCTCAACACGGAAATCGAGCAGCTGGAGAAGCGTGCCGACGAGGTACGCGCCGAATCGCGCAAGAAGCTGGACGCGCAACGCGAGGAAATGCAGCAGCGTCGCGATGAGCTGGAGAAGAAACTCAAGGAAGTCAGGGCCGCCAGCGAAGCGCAGCTAGAAAAGCTCAAGCTGGAAGCCGAACACGCCTGGAAGGCATTCAAGAACTCGGTGAACTATTTCCGTTCACACTTCAAGTAATGCAAGAACCCGGGCCACCATGGCGGCCCGGGTCTCTAGATATGCCGGATCAGTCCAGCGTGCAGGGCAGCGTCTGGGTAAGGCGCTCCAGGTCCCAGCTCACTGACGTCCCGTCATCGAGCTCGACGACCGCGATAGCGGTATTGCAGTCGATGAACTCGAACGACACCAGGCCGATCGTGTCGCCCTCGGCCGGCTCCGTTCCAGCCACGGTGCCTCCACTGTAGGCATAGACCGCGGCCACGGCTTCGGTACCATCGAACGCGCCCGGCGTCTCGCAGGCTTCGGCACCCACGTCGCTGGAACAGGAATCGAAGGTCAGCCACAACGGAGTGCCGGAACCGTCAAGATCCCAGGTGTAGGCAGTGCCCACCAGGCGGTTTTCGGCCGGAATGGGCTGGAAGATGAAACCCTCGTTGCCACCCAGACCAGAGGCCCACCATCCCGATACGCTGTTGTCGACCGGGGCACGCGTTTCGAGCTGGCCGACCGGCAGCGCCAGAATGCCCAGCGGCTGATTGACGCCGTCGCCGATGGCGATCACCGTGATATCCAGCCCGGCGGGCAGGTCGACGGCCAGCGGATCGATGAGGTTGGTCTGACCGTCGTTGGAAGCCACCTTCAGATCGTAATTGCCGGCGGGAATGGCGAAGAATCCGCTCTCGACCAGGTACGGAACACCCACCAGGCCGTTGACCACATCTCCGGCGGCGGTACGAATGGACACCTCGGTATCGGCCAGATCGGCCGCGAACGGAGCGGCATGAACGACGCGGATGTTCAGATTGCCATCGCCGGGGTCTGCGGCATCGTCAACCAGCAGCCACAGGGCCAGATTCTGGTTGACCCCATCGCCCACCGCCATCACGGTGTAGTCGACCCCCGACTCCAGCGACACGCTGGCTTCAATGGCGGGGTCGCTTGCCCCGGTCGGAATGACCGCCAGGTCGTAGTCGCCTGCCGGCAGGGTCAGGTACTCGGTGAAATCACCGAACACGAAATCCTCGAGTACGGCTCCGCCATTGGCGGTGACGGTGACCGAGGATCCCTCGATGCTTTCGGCGAACGGTGCGGCATGCACAATCTGAACCCGCGCCTCGGCCAGCGCCAGCGACGAACACACCAGCAGACCGGAAGCCAGAAGAACACGCAATTTTGCAAACATCGGTTATTCCCTTCATCTCGAGTGGACCCCGAGAATATTTCCGGGAATGTGCGTGCCGGGTATACGCCAGATGAAGGTCGGGTGAAAGTGTCGAACTGGTGCCCGGGGCCGGACTCGAACCGGCACGGTGTTGCCACCGAGGGATTTTAAGTCCCTTGCGTCTACCCATTTCGCCACCCGGGCGGGATGAGGCGACATGATAAACGATCGAAAGACCGGAATCGGCCAAGTGAATGCAAAGCGGGGAAAGTTGGAGG
>SLIA01000301.1 GCA_007135935.1 Wenzhouxiangella sp. | reverse complement strand
TTATCGAGGAAGGCAACAAGGTCAAAGTGACCCTGCGCTTTCGGGGCCGGGAAATGGCCCACCAGGATCTGGGTCGCGACCTGCTCAAGCGGGTCGAGAACGACATGGCCGAAGAAGTGGTGGTGGAACAGCGCCCCCGCATGGAAGGCCGCCAGATGGTGATGATGTTGTCACCGAAGAAAACGTAAGCCATGCCGGGCGAAAAGCCCGGTGATTATTCGCTGGAATGCAGCCGACAGAAAGTGTCTCCGGATAAGCCGGGGAACGCTGCACGAAGGTAAAACAAAAGGAGCAGAGCAATGCCGAAGATGAAGAGCAACCGAGGCGCGGCCAAGCGCTTTCGGTCCACGGGTAGTGGGCGCATCAAGCGCAAGCGCGCCTACCACAGCCATATCCTCACCAAGAAGGACACCAAGCGCAAGCGTCGCCTGCGTGCCTCCACCCTGGTGTCGAAGTCGGACGAGAAAGCCGTCCGTCAAATGCTTCCCAAGCTTTAAGGAGTAAGGATCATGGCAAGAGTCAAGCGTGGAGTGATTGCCCGCCGTCGTCACCGCAAGGTGCTCAGCCGGGCCAAGGGCTATTACGGTGCCCGTCGCAAGGTTTATCGCGTAGCCAAGCAGGCGGTCATCAAGGCCGGCCAGTACAGCTATCGCGACCGTCGCCAGCGCAAGCGCGATTTCCGCAGTCTGTGGATTCAGCGCATCAACGCCGCGGCACGGGAACACGGTCTGTCCTACAGCCGGTTCATCAATGGCCTCAAGCGCGCCGAGGTCGAGATCGACCGCAAGGTGCTGGCTGACCTGGCCGTCAATGACAAGGCCGCCTTCAAGGCGCTGGCCGAGAAAGCTCAGTCCAGCCTGGGCTGAGCATGGGCCAGACAGCAGCGGAGTCCTTGCTGGACGAGGCGCTCGGCCTGGTGGCCGGTGCCGAAGACGAGCGGACCCTGGACGATGTCCGGGTCCGCTTTCTCGGCAAGAAGGGCGCACTGACCGCCCAGCTCAAGGAACTCGGAAAACTCCCCCCCGAACAACGGCGCGAAGCCGGTCAGGCCGTCAACCGGGCCAAGCAATCGCTGGAAAAGGCGATTGAAGCCAGAGGCGATGAGCTGGGCCGGAAACGGCTGGCCGAGCAGATCGAGGCCGAAACCATCGATGTCACGCTGCCGGGCCGAAGGCACGAAGCCGGCGGTATCCACCCGGTCAACCGGGCGCTCGATCGGCTGCTCGACATCTTTCGTCAACTGGGCTTCGACGTGGCGACCGGGCCCGAGGTCGAGGACGATTACTACAACTTCGAGGCGCTGAACTTTCCGCCCCATCACCCGGCAAGGGCGATGCACGATACCTTCTACCTGCCCGATGGTCGCCTGCTGCGCACCCATACTTCGCCGGTACAGATCCGGGTGATGAAAGAGCAGGCGCCGCCGGTGCGGATCATTGCCCCGGGACGCGTATTCCGGTCAGATTCCGATCAGACCCACACCCCCCAGTTTCACCAGGTGGAAGGGCTGTTGGTCGATCGCGATGTCACCTTCGCCGATCTCAAGGGGCTGTTGTCGGATTTCGTCAACGCCTTTTTCGAGGATGACCTCGAGATGCGGCTGCGCCCGTCTTACTTCCCGTTTACCGAGCCCTCGGCCGAGGTCGACGTGCGCTGGCGCAACGCCGATGGCACCGCCGGCAACTGGCTTGAAGTGCTCGGCTGCGGGATGGTACACCCCAATGTCCTGATTAACTGCGGTATCGATCCGGAAGTCTATACCGGTTATGCCTTCGGACTGGGCGTGGAACGTTTCGCCATGTTGCGCTACCGCGTTGATGACCTGAGATTGTTTTTCGATAACGATCTGCGCTTCCTGCGCCAGTTTCGTTAGGCCGGAACCTGTGAGGAGCAAGGCTTGAAGATCAGTTACCGCTGGCTTACCGAGTGGGCCGATACCGATCTGGCTGCCGAAGAGGTGGCCGAGCGATTCACCCTGGCCGGTCTGGAAGTGGATTCGGTCGAACCGGTGGCACCGCCGCTTGACGGCGTGGTGGTCGGCGAGATCATTGCCATCGAACCGCATCCGGATGCCGACCGGCTTCGTGTGTGCACGGTCCAGGGCGACAGCGAGCAACGCACCATTGTCTGCGGGGCGCCGAACGCGCGTGCCGGGCTGAAGGCGCCATTGGCGACGCTGGGCACGAAACTTCCCGGCGGGATGAAGATCAAGCCGGCCAAGTTGCGCGGGGTCGCATCGTCGGGCATGTTGTGCTCCGAGCCTGAACTTGGTTTGGGCGAGGATGCGGGTGGCTTGATGGAGCTGCCTGCCGATGCGCCGACAGGAGAGCCGCTGGCCACCTATCTTGGTCTTGACGACAAGGTGCTGGAAATCGATCTGACGCCCAACCGGGCCGATTGTCTCTCGCTGCGTGGCCTGGTGCGCGAACTCGGCGCCATCGAGGGCTGTCCGGTGCGCTATCCGGCCATCGAGCCGGTGGAAAGTGAATCGCAACGTGCCGTGGGCATCGAGCTGCAATCTCCCGAGGACTGTCCACGCTACATCGGGCGCGTGATCGAGGGCATCGACGCGCAGGCGGCGACGCCCACATGGATGGTCGAGAAGCTGCGCCGTTGTGGCATCCGCAGCCTGGGTCCGATCGTGGATGTCACCAACTACGTGTTGCTGGAATTGGGCCAGCCCATGCATGCCTTCGATCTGGCTGCCATCGCCGGTGGTGTGCGTGTGCGTCGTGCGGTCAAGGGTGATCGCATCACCCTGCTGGATGGCCAGGAAATCGAGCCGGACGAGGACATGCTGCTGATCGCCGATCACGACAAGCCGTTGGCGCTCGGCGGCGTCATGGGCGGGCTGGATTCGGCCGTCGGCGAGCAGACCCGTGACATCCTGCTGGAGTCGGCCTGGTTCAACCCGGTCGTGATCAGCGGGCGTGCCCGCCGCCTGGGCCTGGCGACCGAGTCGGCGCACAGGTTCGAGCGTGGCGTGGATCCGCAGTTGCAGCGCACGGCCGTGGAGCGGGCAACCGCCCTGATTCTGGAAATCACCGGCGGCAGGGCAGGGCCCGTTTGCGAGCAACTGCAGGATCAATACCTGCCCGACACCCGGTCCGTTCGCCTGCGGCTGGAGCGGATCAATCGTGTACTCGGGTCGGAACTCGACGGCGACGAGGTGGCAGGCATTCTCGAACGCCTGGACATGCGCATCGAGCGCAAGAACGATGAGTTTCTTGTCGAGGCGCCCAGTGCGCGGCGCGATATCGAGATCGAAGCCGACCTGATCGAAGAGGTTGCGCGCATTTACGGGTACGATCGATTGCCGAGCCGACGCCCTGGCGGAAGGCTGACGCTCAACATGCCGGCCGAGACCCAATTGCCCGAGCGGCTGGTTCGTCAGCAGTTGGCGGCGCGTGGCTTTCAGCAGGTCATGACCTGGAGCTTTGTCGGCCTGGATCGACTCGAAGCCTTTGGGTTGAACCAGGGCGCCCAGCCTCTGGCCAACCCGCTGAGCCGGGATATGGCGGTCCTTCGAACCAGCCTGTTGCCGGGGATGATCGAGGTGGCCGGTCGCAACCTGCGCCGTCAACACGACAGCTTCCGGCTTTTCGAATGCGGGGCCTGTTTTGTCGCCGGCGACACCGGTTTTGACGAACGCGAGCGCCTGGGTCTGCTGATGACCGGCGCGGTGAGCGGTGAGCATTTTTCGGGACCCGCGCGCAAGAGCGATTTCTTCGATCTCAAGGGCGAGATCGAGCATCTGCTGGAGCGAAATGCCATTCAAGGCGAGATTCGCTTCCAGCCATGCGATCGGCAGTGGCTGCATCCCGGGCGAAGCGCGGAATTGTTGATTGATGGGCGGTTGGCTGGCTGGCTCGGGCAACTGCATCCGGCGCTGCAGCGCGACCTGGATCTTGCGCAGGCGGTTTTCGTGGCCGAGCTGGACCTGGCATCCGTTTCCCGTTCGGGCTTGCCGGCGCATCACGACACCGGCCGTTTTCCCGCCGTGCGCCGCGATCTGGCCATCGTGGTCGATGATCGGCACGCCGCGGCCGATCTGCTCGACTGCATTGGTAAAGAAGTGGGCAATCTACTTGAAAAGGCGCTGGTTTTCGATCAGTACCGTGGCGAGGGGATCGAAAGCGGCTGCAGAAGTCTGGCTATTGGCTTGATTTTCAGGGATGTTTCGCGCACCCTTAAGGATTCGGAAGTCGATGAGCTGATCAAAAGGCTGGTCGCTCGACTCGAAGAGCGCTTCGGCGCCAAACTGAGAGGATGAAGGGGATGTCATTGACCAAGGCAGATCTGGCCGCCTCGCTGTTCGAAGAGGTGGGACTGAACAAGCGCGAGGCCAAGGAGTTTGTCGACTCCTGGTTCGAGACCATTCGTCAGGCCCTTGAGGACGGTGACAATGTCAAACTTTCGGGCTTCGGCAACTTCCAGTTGCGTGACAAGAATGAACGGCCGGGACGAAATCCCAAGACCGGTGAGGAGATTCCCATTTCCGCCCGGCGCGTGGTGACTTTCAAGCCGGGACAAAAATTGCGATCGAGGGTAGAGGCCTATGCTGGATCCCGGGAATAACCAGGAACTTCCGCCAATTCCGGCCAAGCGTTATTTCACGATTGGCGAGGTGAGCGATCTCTGCGCGGTCAAGCCGCACGTACTGCGTTACTGGGAGCAGGAGTTTCCGCAACTCAAGCCGGTCAAGCGCCGCGGCAATCGCCGATACTATCAGCGTCACGATGTGCTGATGGTGCGCCAGATTCGCAGTCTCCTGCATGAGCAGGGTTTCACCATCCAGGGCGCGCGCCAGCGTCTGGAGGGTGACAAGGCCCAGAACGATGTGTCGATGAGCCAGCAGCTGGTACGGCAGATGCGCGTCGAACTCGAGGAGGTTTTGCAGGTCCTGCGAAGGTGAGTGGCATGTTCCCTATAAGACTGAACCACGGAGACACAGAGTGCGAAGCCAACCACCCCGCGGATTGATTTAGTTGTAAAATACTCGCTTTACCCCACGCACAAGTTTTTCGGTCGGAGCGTAGCGCAGCCTGGTAGCGCACCACAATGGGGTTGTGGGGGTCGGGAGTTCGAATCTCCCCGCTCCGACCA
>SLIA01000232.1 GCA_007135935.1 Wenzhouxiangella sp. | reverse complement strand
CTGATGGGTGTCATGAAGGCGCCGATCGAGAAGTTCGTCCGTACCCTTGCCGAACCGCATGGCAAGCTCGTTCGCACGGTTGCTGCGGTGCGTGACAGCAAGCAAGCTGCCTAGAAGGACTGAAGGAGAGGTCGAACGTCGAAAGCGCATGCGCCCTTTCACCGTTTACCTTTCACCTTTTACTGAGTGTTTTAAATCTTTGGAGTAACAAACAATGGCCGTTTCAAAAGACGATATTCTGGAAACCATTTCCAACATGAGCGTGATGGAGGTTGTTGACCTCATCGAAGCCATGGAAGAGAAGTTCGGCGTGTCCGCTGCCGCTCCGGTGGCCGTGGCTGCTGGTGCTGCTGCCGGCGGCGACGAAGGTGCTGCTGCCGAAGAGCAGACCGAGTTCGACGTGATCCTGGCGAGCTTCGGCTCGAACAAGGTTGCCGTCATCAAGGCCGTCCGTGGCATCACCGGCCTGGGTCTGAAGGAAGCCAAGGACCTGGTCGAAGGTGCACCGGCGCCGCTGAAGGAAGGCGTTTCCAAGGACGACGCCGAAGACATCAAGAAGCAGCTCGAAGAGGCGGGTGCGACCGTCGAGGTCAAGTAAGCATTACGCCTTGCGTGCTGTGTTGAAGCGGACTTGGGCTGGGTGCCTCTGGTGCCCGGCCCGGTCCTGTTTCTGAGACAGGCAAGACCTGCTGCCCAGGCTTGAACCGGGTGCCGTGGCAGCATTGTAAGAGAATTCCCGGCCGACGCAACATCAGGTGGGTAAGACGCTCATGAGCTACTCCTTCACGGAAAAGAAGCGTATCCGAAAGGATTTCGGCAAGCATCCCCGGGTACTCGAAGTGCCCTTTCTGCTGGCCACCCAGATCGAATCCTACAAGACTTTCCTGCAGGCCGGCGTGCCCGAGCATGATCGTGAGGATATCGGTCTGCACGGTGCGCTCAACTCGGTGTTCCCGATTACCAGTTACTCGGGTAACGCCGCGCTGGAGTATGTCAGTTACCAGCTCGGCGAGCCGGAATTCGATGTCACCGAGTGCAAGCTCAGGGGGCTGAGTTATACCGCGCCGCTGCGTTCGAAAGTCCGCCTGATCATTTACGACAAGGACAGCCCGGCCAAGAACAAGCGGGTCAAGGAAATCAAGGAGCAGGACGTCTACATGGGCGATCTGCCGTTGATGACCGATACCGGCACGTTCATCGTCAACGGTACCGAGCGCGTCATCGTCAACCAGATGCACCGTTCCCCCGGCGTGTTCTTCGACCACGACAAGGGCAAAACGCACTCGTCGGGCAAGCTGCTGTATTCCGCGCGGGTCATTCCCTACCGCGGTTCCTGGCTGGACTTCGAGTTCGATCCGAAGGACTGCATCTTTACCCGCATCGACCGCCGCCGCAAGCTGCCGGTGACCATCCTGCTGCGCGCGCTGGGCATGAACGAAGAGGAAATGCTGGATTTCTTCTTCGAGAAGACCAGGGTCACGCTGCGCAAGGGCGATGCCAAGATCGACGTCGTACCGCAACGCCTGCGTGGCGAGAATGCGCTGTTCGACATCGTCGATGGCGACGGCAACGTCATTGTCGCCAAGGACAAGCGCATCA
The DNA here is from genome assembly GCA_007135935.1 of Wenzhouxiangella sp. Classification (GTDB taxonomy): domain Bacteria; phylum Pseudomonadota; class Gammaproteobacteria; order Xanthomonadales; family Wenzhouxiangellaceae; genus Wenzhouxiangella. The sequence goes on along the minus strand of SLIA01000232.1, from coordinate 3,519 downwards.
CCGCACGTCACGTCAAGCTTATCGAGCAGGCCGGTGTCAAGACCCTGGATGTGCCCGATGACTACCTGCTTGGGAAGATTCTCGCGCACGATATCGTCGACACCGATTCCGGCGAGCTGGTCGCGCGTGCCAACGACGAGTTGACCGAGGAATTGATCGAGGGCATGCGCGAGGCCAAGGTCAAGCGCTTCGACATTCTTTACGTCAACGATCTCGACCAGGGCCCGTACATCTCCAACACCCTGCGCATCGATCCCACCAGCAACGAGCTCGAGGCGCTGTGGGAAATCTACAAGATGATGCGCCCGGGCGAGCCGCCGACCAAGGAAGCGGCCCAGAACCTGTTCAACAACCTGTTCTTCTCGTCGGACCGCTACGACCTGTCGGCGGTCGGTCGCATGAAGTTCAACCGTCGCGTGGGTCGCAAGGACATCGAAGGTCCGGGCGTGCTCGACCGCGAGGACATCCTGTCGGTCATCGATGTGCTGATCGACATCCGCAACGGTAACGGTACGGTCGACGATATCGACCACCTTGGCAACCGGCGCGTGCGCTCGGTCGGGGAAATGGCCGAGAACGCCTTCCGCATTGGCCTGGTGCGTGTCGAGCGCGTCGTGCGCGAGCGTCTGACCACGGTCGAGAGCGAAGGCTCGGCGCCGCAGGACCTGATCAATGCCAAGCCGGTGGCGGCCGCGATCAAGGAGTTTTTCGGCTCCTCGCAGCTGTCGCAGTTCATGGACCAGAACAATCCGCTCTCGGAGGTCACCCACAAGCGCCGTGTCTCCGCGCTCGGTCCGGGTGGTCTGACGCGCGAGCGGGCCGGTTTCGAGGTGCGCGATGTGCACCCGACGCACTATGGCCGCCTGTGTCCCATCGAGACCCCGGAAGGCCCGAACATCGGTCTGATCAACTCGCTGGCCTGCTACGCGCGCACCAACCAGTACGGCTTCCTCGAGACAGCCTACCGCAAGGTTGACAATGGCAAGGTCACCAGCGATGTGGATTACTTGTCCGCCATCGAGGAAGGCGATTACGTCATCGCCCAGGCCAATGCCGATCTGGACAGCAAGAAGCAGTTCAAGGACGAGCTGATTCCCTGCCGCCACCAGGGCGAGTTCACGCTCAAGCGCCCCGATGAAATCGACTACATGGACGTGTCACCGCGTCAGATCGTGTCGGTGGCCGCATCGCTGGTGCCGTTCCTTGAGCATGACGATGCCAACCGCGCCCTGATGGGCTCGAACATGCAGCGTCAGGCCGTGCCGACGCTGCGCGTCGACAAGCCGCTGGTCGGAACCGGCATGGAGCGCTCGGTTGCCACCGACTCGGGTGTGACCACCGTGGCCCTTCGCGGCGGCGTGGTCGACCAGGTCGATGCCGGCCGTATCGTGGTGCGCGCCAACGACGACGAGATCGGCGAGAACGATCCGGGTGTCGACATCTACAACCTGGTCAAGTACGAGCGCTCCAACCAGAACACCTGCATGAATCAGCGTCCGCTGGTCAAGGTGGGTGACCAGGTGCAAAAGCGCGACGTGCTGGCCGATGGGCCGTCCACCGACCTGGGCGAACTGGCGCTGGGGCAGAACATGCTCGTTGCCTTCATGCCCTGGAACGGCTACAACTTCGAGGATTCCATCCTCATCTCCGAGCGTGTCGTCCAGGAAGACCGGTTCACCTCGATTCATATCGAGGAGCTGACCTGTGTCGCCCGCGATACCAAGCTCGGCTCGGAGGAAATCTCGGCCGACATCCCCAATGTCGGTGAATCCACCCTGGCCAAGCTCGACGAATCGGGCATTGTCTACATCGGTGCCGAGGTCAAGGCCGGCGATATCCTGGTCGGCAAGGTCACCCCCAAGGGCGAGGCCCAGCTGACCCCGGAAGAAAAGCTGCTGCGCGCGATCTTTGGCGAAAAGGCCTCCGACGTGAAGGACACCAGTCTGCGCGTGCCCACGGGCATGGACGGAACGGTCATCGATGTGCAGGTCTTTACCCGCGAGGGCGTCGACAAGGATGCCCGCGCCATCGCCATCGAGAAGGATGAAATCCGTCGCGTGCGCAAGGATCTGGACGATCAGCTGCGCATCATGGAAAGCGCGATCTTCAGCCGTCTCGAGTCCACCCTGGTGGGCAAGGTGGCCGACAAGGGGCCGGCCGGTCTGAAGAAGGGTGCGAAGGTCACTCAGGCTTATCTCGACGAACTCAAGCACGACGACTGGTTCAAGCTGCGCATGCGCAATGACGAGGCCCAGGACCTGCTCGAGCGGGCCGCCCGTCAGATCGAGGCTCAGCGCAAGGCATTCGACAAGCGTTTCGAAGAGAAAAAGGAAAAGATCACCCGCGGCGACGAGCTCGCCCCGGCGGTGCTCAAGATGGTCAAGGTCTACCTGGCCGTCAAGCGCCGCATGCAGCCGGGCGACAAGATGGCCGGACGCCACGGTAACAAGGGTGTGATCTCCACCATCGTTCCGACCGAGGACATGCCGTTCATGGATGACGGCACGCCCGTCGACATCGTGCTCAACCCGCTGGGCGTGCCCTCGCGCATGAACATCGGGCAGGTGATGGAAACCCACCTGGGCTTGGCCGCGCGCGGCCTGGGTCACAAGATCCAGAAAATGCTCGAGGCCAACGAGAAGGTCGAGAAGGTCCGCAAGTTCCTCGGCGAGGTGTACAACTCCGACCAGGCCGATCGCGTGGACATGGGCCAGTTCTCCGAAGACGAAGTCATGGAGATGGCCGGCAACCTGACCGGTGGCGTGCCGATGGCGACCCCGGTATTCGACGGTGCCAAGGAAGAGGAGATCAAAAAGCTCCTCAAGATGGCCGATCTGCCCGAGTCGGGGCAGATGACGCTCTACGACGGTCGTACCGGCAACGCTTTCGACCGTCCGGTGACGGTGGGCTACATGTACATGCTCAAGCTCAACCACCTGGTCGACGACAAGATGCACGCGCGCTCGACCGGCCCGTACTCGCTGGTGACCCAGCAGCCGCTGGGTGGCAAGGCTCAGTTCGGCGGCCAGCGCTTCGGCGAGATGGAGGTCTGGGCGCTGGAGGCCTACGGTGCTGCTTACACCCTGCAGGAGATGCTTACCGTCAAGTCCGACGATGTGCAGGGCCGTAACCAGATGTACAAGTCCATCGTCGACGGCAATTACCAGATGACCGCGGGTATGCCGGAATCCTTCAACGTGCTGGTGAAGGAAATCCGCTCGCTGGGCATCAATATCGAACTCGAAGAGTCCTGATTCGCAGGAGGAGGCAGCAAGTGCGCGACCTGTTCAATCTATACAAGCGTCAGTCCCAGGTAACCGATTTCGACGCGATTCGCATCGGGCTGGCTCCGCCGGAGCTGGTTCGGTCGTGGTCGTTCGGCGAAGTCCGCAAGCCCGAGACGATCAATTACCGTACCTTCAAGCCCGAGCGCGAAGGCCTCTTCTGTGCCGCCATCTTCGGTCCGGTCAAGGACTACGAGTGCCTGTGCGGCAAGTACAAGCGCATGAAGCACCGCGG
>SLIA01000095.1 GCA_007135935.1 Wenzhouxiangella sp. | reverse complement strand
GGCTGGTTGGCTGGTTGGCTGGTTGGCTGGTTGGCTGGTTGGCTGGTTGGCTGGTTGGCTGGTTGGCTGGTTGGCTGGTTGGCTGGTTGGCTGGTTGGCTGGTTGGCTGGTTGGCTGGTTGACTGGTTGGATGGTTGGCTGGTTGGCTGGTTGGCTGGTTGGCTGGTTGGCTGGTTGGCTGGTTGGCTGGTTGGATGGTTGTCGTTTGGTCGCTTCGTCTTTCGTCGTTTCCGTCTCCCGCCTCCCATCTCCCGTCTTCCGTCTTCCATCTTTCGCCCCATCCGTTCACCCATTTGCCCATTCACCCATTCACCCGTTAACCCGCCCCCCTTGACCGTCGCCCCCGCCGGTGGCAGTCTCTTTCCATGACCACCAATGCCGAATATCGCGCTGCCTATCGACGCGAGCACGTCGGGCGGCATTATTCCGGCAAGATGCACTTCGCGTTCGTACTGGCTTTCAGTCTGGGCGGAATCGTTCTGTGTGTCTGGCAGCTCGAGGCGGTGCGGACGCTGGAGTGGCTAACCATTCCGCTGGCCTTTCTCTATGCCAACCTGGTCGAGTATGCCGGGCACCGCTGGGTGATGCATCGGAAGGTGCCGGGGCTGGGGTTGGTCTACAAGCGCCATTCCGGTCAGCATCATCGCTTTTTCACCGATCGCCACATGGCGCTGGAGGGGTGGCAGGACTGCAAGGTGGTGCTGTTTCCGGCCGTGCTCATGGTGTTCTTCTTCGGCGCTTTTGCCACCCCGGTCGGCCTGCTGCTGGCCTGGCTGGCCACGCCCAACGTGGCCTGGCTGTTCGTGGCCGTGGCGCTGGGCTATTACCTTAACTACGAGCTGCTCCACCTGGCCTACCATCTGCCGGATGATTCAATACTGATGAAAGTGCCGTGGTTCCGACGCCTGCGCCACCTGCATCACCGCCACCACGACACCTCCCTGATGGCGCACAAGAACTTCAATATCACCTATCCCATTGGCGACTGGCTGTTCCGTACCAAGGCGTGAAGAAAAAGGTAGTACGTCCGCCTAAACCAATCCTTGCACCTCTGTTCTTTCTGTCGTCCCGGCCGAAGTGCCGGGACCTCGCACGCGGGGCCCTGCACGGCATGCGGCTTGGATCATTGCCGTGCCCGCTCGACTGTGCGAGGTCCCGGACATCGCCTGTGGCGATTCCGGGACGACAAGTGTCGCTTTCTCCTGAAACCTGAAACCTTTAGCTCGGCTCCACCGCCACCATGCCGTTGCTTTCGCGGCCAGTCAGGCGCTGGAGTAGGCGGGTGAAGTCGTCGCCGATCAAATACAGGATGGGGATCAGCCCCAGCGTGATGATGGTGGCGAAGACGATGCCGAAGGCCAGCGAGGTCGCCATCGGGATGACGATCTGGGCCTGCAGGCTGGTTTCGAAGAACACGATCGGTGCCAGCCCCAGGAAGGTGGTCAGCGAGGTCAGGATGATCGGGCGGAAACGTGCGCGCGTGGCCTTGATGGCCGCCTCGATGCGCGATTGTCCGAGGCGCCGGTGCCGGTTGACGAAGTCGACCAGGATCAGGCTGTCGTTGACCACCACGCCGGCCAGGGCGATGATGCCGAACAGGCTGAGCATGCTGATGGGAATGCCCAGGATCAGGTGACCGACGACCGCACCGATCATGCCGAAGGGGATGACCGACATGATCAGCAGCGGCTGCAGATAAGACCTCAGCGGTATCGCGATCAGTGCATAGATCAGGAACAGGGCGAAGAACGTGCCCCAGATGAGATCGGTGCGCACTTCCTGCTGGCTGCGGGTCTGGCCGGCCAGTCGATAGCGCACGCCGGGGTAGCTGTCGAGAATCTGGGGCAGGTAGGTCTCGCGCAGTTCCGAGGAGATGCGTCCGGGTTCGGCCACGTCGGTGTCGACCCGTCCGGTCACGCTGATGGAGCGTTCGCGATCGAACCGGCGGATGGTTGACGGGCTCGAACCTTCGACCACCTCGGCGACGGCACCGAAGGGCACTTCCTGGCCGTCCGGAGTGCGGATGCGCATCGACTCAAGGTAGCCTTCCGATGTCCGCTGTTCGCGCGGGTAGCGCACCATGACCCGTACGTCGTCCTGTCCACGCTGGATGCGCTGGACTTCCTCGCCGAAGAATGCCTGGCGTACCTGGCTGGCCAGGTCCTGCTGGCTCAGTCCCAGCACTTCGGCCTCGGGCTGGATCTGCAGTTGCAGCTCGCGCATGCCGCCTTCGTAGGAGTTGCGGATGTCATAGGTGCCTTCGTAGGCACGGATGCGGGCTTCCAGATCGGCCGCCGCGGCCTCCAACTGGGCCAGGTCGCGACCGACCAGCTGGAAGGAGAGGTCGGGACCATCACCGCCGGGCCCGCCTGCGCCACCGATGCGCAGGCCCCGAACGCCGGGCATTTCGCCCACCTCGTCGCGCCAGCGTCGTTCGATCTCGCGCGTGGTGATGCGTTCATCGTCGGTGCGGGTCAGTTCGACCAGCATGCCGCCGGTGGTTTCCGAGCCGGACCAGGCGAAGGTGGTGCGGATGACCGGCTTGTCCAGTGTCAGGTCGGCCTGCATCTGTTCATCGACTTCGCGCAGGGCCTGCTCGAGACGGTCCATGTTGCCGTGGGTGACGTAAGCGGGCGTGCCCTCGTTCATTTCCAGGTCCACGCGCATGAAGTCGCCGGCAATGTCGGGGAAGAACACCACGCGCAGGAAGCCGCCGACGATCAGGCCCAGCGACAGGATGAGCAGCGAAATGAATGCGGCCAGCGCCGTGTAGCGGTTCTTCAGCATGACCCGCAGCGAGGGCAGGTAGATATTGTCAACGAACCGGTAGAGGTTTTCGGAGAAGCCGCGCTGGAAGCGCACGAAGCGGTTGGGCGTGTCGGTTTCGTATTTCTTCACCCGCATGTGGGCCAGGTGAGCCGGCAGAATCAGCTTCGATTCGACGATGGACATGACCAGACACAGCACGACCACCCAGCCAATGGCGGCGAAAAACTGGCCTTCGACACCCGATACGAGAAGGATGGGCAGGAAGGCGGCAATGGTGGTGAGCACCCCGAAGGTCGCCGGGATGGCGACCTTGTGGACGCCGTTGACCACGTTCTCGATGGAGTGGCCTTTCGCGCGTATCTCGGTATAGGCCGATTCACCCATGATGATGGCGTCGTCGACGACGATCCCCAGCACGACCAGGAACCCGAACAGGCTGATCAGGTTGATGGTGACCCCGACTGCCGGCAACAGCCACAGGGCGCCCAGGAAGGCGACCAGCAGGCCGACCATGACCCAGAAGGCGAGTTTCAGGCGCAGGAACAGCGTCAGGATCAGAAACACCAGGGCCGCGCCGGCCAGCAGATTCTTGCCCATCATCTGCAGGCGGTCGCCCAGGTAGAACGAGATGTCGGCCCACCAGTCCACGCCGATGCCCGACGGCAGGGTCTGTTGCTTGTCCTCGATGAACTCGCGCACTTCCTGCGATATGGCCAGGGCGTTCTGCTCGCCGATCGAGGAGACGCGGATGGCAACGGCCGGCTCGCCGTTGTGGCGGGAGTAGAAGTCGCGGTCGACGAAGCCGTCGTTGATGTTGGCGATGTCGCGCACGCGCACGCGGCTGCCGTCGGGATTGGTGCGCACCACGATGTCCTCGAAGTCGCGGCCGACGTAGGCCTGTCCCACGGTACGCACCAGGACGTCGCCTCCGGTGGTCTGAATGCGCCCGCCGGGCAGATCCAGCGACGAGCGGCGAATGGCCTGGGCGACATCGGCCAGCGTCAGGTTGTAGGCCCTGAGCGTCTCCTCGCGCACCTCGATGGCGATCTCGTAGGGACGTGCGCCAATCAGCTCGGCCTGGGTGACCGAGGGCAGGGCGGTGATGTCGTCACGAATCTGGCGGGCGAATTCCTTGAGGGTGCGCTCGGCTACATCGCCATAGACCGACACCCAGATCACTTCCTGTGTCCAGGTATTGCGTCGGTAGGTGGGGCGCTCGGTTTCGGCCGGGAAGGTAGCGATCGAGTCGACCCGGATCTTGATGTTGTCGAGCACTTCGAGCACGTCGTACTCGGGCTCGACCTCGACGGTGACCGTTCCCGAACCCTCGCGCGCCGTGGCGATGATTTCGCGCACGCCCTCCAGATCCTGAATGGCCTCTTCGATCTTGATCAGTACCCCTTCCTCGACATCGCGCGGCGTACCGCCGCGATAGGGCACGGTGACGGTGACGTAGTTGGTTTCGATGCGTGGCTGCACTTCCTTGGTGATCGTCATGGCGGTATACAGGCCGCCGGCGATCAGGCACACCATCAGCAGGTTGGCCGCCACGTTGTTGTGGGCAAACCAGGCAATGATGTTGCCGTACCAGTTGCGCTCCGGAATCACGAGTCTTCCTCCAGCGAGGCGGCCAGGTCACCGGCCGGCAGCACACGCAACTCGGGCTCGACGCCGTCGGCAGTGCGCGTTTGCAGGGCCATGCCGGGCAGTGGCACGGGGATGGCGGTGGTGACGACGCGATCGCCCTCGTGGATGTCGTTGTGCAGGTAGACCCGGTGCGGGGTGGCACGAATGACCTGTACCTCGCGAATCTCGAGTCGATCCTCGGAGTCGGCCAGGTACAGCTTGTTGCCTTCTCTCAGGGCCGAGCGTGGCAGTTCGATCAGCCCTTCGGCCGATCGGCCACGCACCTCGGCCTGGACGAAAGTGCCCATCTGCAGTGGTGCCGGCCGCAGTTGTCCCAGCAAACCGTAGGGGTCGTCGACCTGGATGACGGCATGACTCAGTCGCGTGCCCTCGTCGATCACGCCCTCGGTCCGCACCACGCGCCCGGTCCAGTGACCGCGCTGGCCGCCCACGCTGCCGGTCAGCGTTACCGGGGTGAAGTGATCGGCATACTGGCCGGGGCCGGGCAAGTCCAGGAAAGCCAGGTCCTGTTCGGAAAGCGGCAAGCGGATTTCGGCCACATCCACCGAAAAGGCGCGGCCCAGCGAAGTGCCCGAACTGACGAACTGGCCCAGGTCGATGTCGCGCACGCGCACCAGGCCGTCGTAGGGCAGGCGAATGCGAGTCCTCTCCAGGTTGCGCTCGGCCCGCATGACAGCGGCCTCGGCGGCCTGCACGGCCGCTTCGGCGCCCGCCAGTTGCGGCAGTCGCAAGACCAGGTCGCCGGGCTCGCGCGCGCTGCCGTGCATGCGCTCCCAGTCCTTGCGAGCCTGTTCGGAACGAGCCCGCTCATCGGCCAGTTGCGCCTCGGCCGAGGCCAGCTCGGCGCGAGCCTGCAAGAGCGCAGCTTCGTAGTCGCTGGGATCGATCTCGGCCAGAACATCGCCGGCGCGGAAGAATCCGCCGGCGGCAAAACTGTCGGACACGTTGACGATGCGACCGCTGACCTCGGACACGATGGTGGTCTCGGTTCGGGGCCGGGCGGTGCCCTGGGCGCCGACCAGGAAGTGACCGTCGCTGGACTGTGCCTCGATCACCTCGACCAGCATGGCGGCGGTGGTGGCCTCGCGTTCGGGCGGGCTGGGTCGATTCATGGCCAGACCCACCACGACGAGAATCGAGATGAGGATCAGTGCCGGAGGCAGTAGAATTGCGAGTGTTTTCTTCACGGGCCGGTTCCCTGCGGCGGTTGTTTCGATAACGGCTTACATGGTGCCAAAGTCAGGGGTACATGACACGTGCCAGAAGGCATGGGACAGAAGTCATGCTCCCAGTCCATGACTGGAAATCGGTCGCACTCACCCCCACCTGAATGTGCTTGCGTTAGACTGCCAGACGGCCTTAAAGATCACTATCCATGGATAACAGGATCCACCTCAAGAATTCCGATGAAATCGAGGCGATGCGCGTAGCCGGCCAACAGGCCGCCAGTGTACTGCGCATGATTCGCGAGCATGTGAAAACCGGTGTGACCACCGGCGAGCTCGATCGGATCTGCCACGAGTACATCGTCGACGAACTCAAGGCGGTGCCCGCGCCGCTCAACTACCGCGGATTCCCCAAGTCGATCTGCACCTCGCTCAATCACGTGGTCTGCCACGGCATTCCGGGTGATCGCAAGCTCAAGGACGGCGATATTCTCAATATCGACATCACCGTCGTCCAGGACGGCTGGCACGGCGATACATCGAAGATGTTCTACGTCGGCGAGCCATCGGTGAAGGCCCGGCGCATCTGCGAGGTCGCCCACCAGGCACTGATTACCGGCATCGAGATGGTGAAACCGGGAGTGACCCTGGGCGATATCGGTCACGCCATCCAGACTTTTGCGGAGGGGCAGCGCTGCTCGGTAGTGCGCGAGTACTGTGGTCACGGCATCGGTCGCGGCTTTCACGAGGCGCCCCAGGTGTTGCATTACGGACGCCCGGGCGAGGGCGTCGTGCTGGAGCCGGGCATGACCTTCACCATCGAGCCCATGGTCAATCTCGGCAAGCGTCATACCCGCCTGTTGCCCGACGATTGGACCGTGATCACGCGTGATCGCAGCCTTTCGGCCCAATGGGAGCACACCATGGCCGTCACCGAAGACGGCGTCGATGTGCTGACCCGGTTGCCCGACGACGAGCTGTGACCGAGCGACTGAGTGCAGTTCCGGCCACCCGCGACTGCCTCGACATGTCGGCGCTGGCCGAATTGCCGTCCGACAGCACCACGCTGGCCCGCGCGCTCTCGGCGATGCGGAAAGGCGCCGATGCCGAGTTGCATCGCGCCTTCGACTCCGGCACCGATATCCGTGACCTGGTCCACGCCCGCGCCTGGGTAATCGAGCAATTGGTGCTGGCGGCCTGGGAGCGGTTGGCGCCGGCAGGCAACGGTCTCGAACTGTGCGCGGTCGGTGGCTTTGGTCGCGGCGAGCTGCACCCGCACTCGGACGTGGACCTGCTGATTCTCCGGCCCGACAGCAACGATCTCGACGAGGCGGCCCTGGAGCGCTTCATCCAGGTGCTGTGGGATGCCGACCTGCACCCGGGTCAGAGTGTGCGCACGGTGCCCGAGTGCGTGACCGAGGCCGGTAGTGATGTGGGCGTGGCGACCAATCTCATGGAGTCACGCCTGCTGGCTGGCGATGGTGTCCTGTTCGAGGCCATGCGCAAGGCCACCGAGGCCCCGGCGCTGTGGCCGGCGGCCGAATTCTTCAGCGCCAAGAGCGAGGAACAGGAAGAGCGTCACGCCCAGTTCGAGGACACCATCTACAACCTCGAGCCCAACCTGAAGGAAGGGCCGGGCGGTTTGCGCGACATGCAGATGATCGCCTGGGTGACCCGGCGGCATTTCGGCACTTCGACCCTGCACGGCCTGGTCGAGCACGAGTTCCTGAGCGAGCGCGAGCACGAGGACTTGGTCGCCGGGCGTGATTACCTCTGGCGCCTGCGCTGGGCCTTGCACGAGCAGGCCGGGCGGGCCGAGGAACGACTTTTGTTCGAGCACCAGCGCCGCCTGGCCGAGCGCTTTGGCTTCGGCGATTGCTCACAATCGAACCAGCCGGTCGAACAGTTCATGCAGGGCTATTACCGGCACGTGATGCAGCTCGCCCGACTCAACGAGCGTCTGCTGCAGGCCTTCGAGGAAGAGTTGCTGGTCGGCCGTCGCCACCTGCCGTCGGCCGATATCGACGAGCATTTCCGCCTGCAACACGGGTACCTGGAATTGAAGGACCCGCATGCCTTTGTGCTCGACCCGCACCTGATCATGCGCATGTTCCTGGTGCTGGCCGACCACCCCGAGGTTCGCGGAGTGCGGGCCAACACCATCCGCCTGGTGCGTGATCATCTCTACCTGATCGACGAGAACTATCGCAACGATCCGGATGTGCTGGCCATGTTTCTGGCCCTGCTGCGCAAGCCCCGAAAGGTCTACAGTCAGCTGGCCCGCATGAACCGCTACGGCGTACTGGCCGCCTTGCTGCCCGAATATGCCGAGATCACCGGCCGCATGCAGTTCGATCTGTTTCACGTCTACACGGTCGATCAGCACACCCTGTTCGTGATCCGCAACCTGCGCCGCTTCGCCTACGCCAAGCACCCCGACCGTTTTGCCCGGGCCATCGACATCTTCGAGCGTATCGAGCGGCCCGAGGTGCTCTACCTGGCGGCCCTTTTTCACGATATCGCCAAGGGGCGTGGTGGCGATCACTCCGAACTGGGCGCTGTCGATGCCCGCGAGTTCGTCGACCGCCTCGACATGCCCGACGAGGATTGCGATCTCGTGGTCTGGCTGGTGCTCGACCACCTGCTGATGTCGCGCACCAGCCAGCGCGAAGACATCTCCGATCCGGAAGTGGTCAATCGGTTTGCCGATGCCGTCGGCAGTCGCAAACGACTCGATCACCTGTTCGTGCTTACCGTGGCCGATATTGCCGCGACCAGCCCCAAGCTCTGGAATTCCTGGAAGGACAGCCTGCTGTGGGAGCTGTACCTGGCCACCGTCGAGGCGCTGGAAAGCGACCAGCCGGTTGATCGACAGACCAGCCTGGACGAGACCCGGGCCGAAGCCGAGCAATGGCTGCTCAAGCGCGGGGCGGATCGTTCCGGTATCGATCGTTGCTGGAAGCAGTTGCCCGACCATGCCTTTCTCAGGCTGGATCCCGAGCAACTGGTCTGGACCGTGGAGCTGGTCCTGGCCGCCGAGACCTTGCCGCGGGTGGCCTGCCAACGCCATGGCGACAAGGGCATCAGCGAAGTCTTCGTGCATGCCGAGGATTTTCCCGGCCTGTTCGCCGTGGTCGCCCGCGAGCTCGACCGCATGCAGCTCAACGTGCTGGCCGCACGCGTGATCACCACCCGCGACGGCAAGAGCTGGGATATCTTCCAGGTCATGGATGCCAACGGGCAGCCGCTCAACGATTCCGATTCATTCCGGCTGGAGCGATCGCTGGTCGAGCAACTTGCCGCCAAGCAGGTGCGTCCGTTGCCACCGCGACCGGTGCCGCGCCGTTTGCAGCCGTTCATGGGCAAGGCCGAAATCGAACTGCGACAGGCCGACGGCATGACCGAACTGGAAATCGCCGCGACCGACCGTCCCGGCTTGCTCTCGGGTATTGCCGAAGCGCTGGTTGCCTGCGGAGCCCGCCTGCACGACGCCCGCATCGCCACCTTCGGTCAGCGCGTGGAGGACGTCTTCACCATCAGCAACGCCGAGGGCGGAGCGCTGGACAAGACCGCCTGCGCATGCCTGGAGAAGGAGCTGCGCGAGCGGCTGGATGTGGCGGGTAGGGAAAAGGTGAAAGGTGAAAGGAACAAGGGGTAACGGGTGAATGGGTAAATGGGTGAACGGGTAAGGCGTGAGGTGAAAGTGCTTGAAGGGGACAGTGTTCAGCTTTCAGGTTTCAGGGGGTGCCCGATCGAAGCCAACCCTGAAACCTGAACCCTGAACCCTGAAACCGCATCTCCACGAACTAACGAACTAACGAACTAACGAACTAACGAACTAACCAACGAGAACCGCCATGTCGAACGAACTGGACAAACTGAAACCCGCCATCGAGGAAGCCTGGGAAGAGCGTGATCAACTCCGGCCGGATTCGGCGCCGGATGAATTGCGGGCGGGGATCGATGCCTGCCTGCAGGGGCTGGAGAGTGGCGAGTTGCGCGTGGCCGAGCCGTCCGAAGACGGCTGGCGGGTCAACGGCTGGCTCAAGCAGGCCATTCTGTTGCACTTTCGCACTACCGCCAACCGCGAGATGAAAGGCGGGGTGAGCAATTACTTTGACAAGGTCGACCTGCGTTTTGCCGATCCGGCGGATTCACCGGCCGACTGCGGCGCCCGCGTGGTGCCGACGGCCACGGTCAGGCGCGGTGCGCATATCGGCGACGATACCGTGCTGATGCCCAGCTACGTCAATATCGGTGCCTACGTGGGGCCAGGCAGCATGATCGACACCTGGGCGACGGTCGGCTCCTGTGCCCAGATCGGTGCCGGGGTGCATGTCTCCGGCGGTGCCGGCATCGGCGGCGTACTCGAGCCGCTGCAGGCCAATCCGACCATCATCGAGGACGGCTGCTTCATCGGCGCGCGCTCGGAAGTGGTCGAGGGCGTGATCGTGGAAAAGGGCTCGGTGATCGGCATGGGCGTGTTTCTCGGCCAGTCCACCCGCATCTACAACCGCGAGACCGGCGAAATCACGACCGGCCGCGTCCCGGCCGGCTCGGTGGTGGTCGCCGGCAGCCTGCCGGCCAAAGACGGCAGCCACAGCCTCTACTGTGCGGTGATCGTCAAGCAGGTGGACGAGAAGACACGGGCGAAGACGTCGGTGAATGAATTGCTGCGAAGCGTGTGAAAGAAGAAGGTAAAAGGTGAAAGGTGAAAGGAAAAGGCGAGTTGGAATCAGCACCGCGCCAGACTCGCCTGCCGAAACCTCTTCCCCTCTCACCTTTTGCCTCTTACCTTTTACCGCCTCAAGTGGCCCTGTCGTCCCTATGTAACCCGGCCTGCGTTATCCTTGGCGCATGGATATCTACGGCATCAAAACCTGCGATACCTGCCGCAAGGCACGGAAATGGCTCGACCAGGCCGGGGTGAACTACCGCTGGCATGACCTGCGCGAGCAAACCCCGGACGATAGCACCCTGCGGCGCTGGCTTGACGAGGTCGGTGTCGACAAGTTGGTCAATCGGCGTTCCACCACCTGGCGCGGGCTGGAGGATGCTGATCGTGAACGCGCCGCCAGCGCGGAAGGGGCACTGGCGCTGCTGCGGGAGCATCCGACGCTGATCAAGCGCCCGGTCATCGATACTGGGGAAATTGTACTGGTGGGATTCACCGACCAGACCGGAACGACCCTGCTGGAGCTACCATGAGCGATACCGCAGCCGACCGCGCCGCATCGCTTGCACCGGTCACGCGCCAGATGCGCGAGGCGCGCGAGGTTCACCTCTCGCCCCTGGCCACCCGTTCGGCCGACAGTCGCGGACGGGAGCGGGAAGAGGCACCCGATCCGTACCGCACCGAATTCGAGCGCGACCGCGACCGGGTGCTGCACTCCAAGGCCTTCCGGCGCCTGAAGCACAAGACCCAGGTGTTCATCAATCCCGAGGGTGACCACATCGTCACCCGCATGAGCCATACCCTGCAGGTCACCCAGGTGGCGCGGGCCATTGCGGTTGCCCTGGGGCTCAACGAAACGCTGACCGAGGCGATCTGCCTGGCGCACGATTGCGGACATACGCCATTCGGCCATACCGGCGAGGCGGCCCTGTCGGAATATGTCGAAGACGGGGAGTGGCTGCACTCCGAGCAAGGCGTGCGGATTTTCAATGTGCTCGAACCGCGCAACCTGACCTGGGAAGTGCTCGATGGCATTCGGGCGCATACCTGGCGGGTCAAGCCTCCGCCGGCCACGGCCGAGGGCTGGGCCTGTCGTTTTGCCGACCGCATCGCCTACCTCAACCACGATTTGCAGGATGCGATTCGCGCCGGCGTCATCTCGTCCGCCGACGTGCCGACCGAGATCACCGCAGTGCTTGGCCCGCTCAACGGGCGCAGCTGGATCAACGGCATGATCGAGGCGGTGATCGACGAATCGGTCAAGCGTGGCAAGGTCACCATGTGCGCCGATGTGCTGTTGGCCATGAAACATTTTCGGGAGTTCATGTTCGAGCGCGTGTATCTGCGTCCCGAGGCGCGCGCGCAGGCCGACCGGGCCCGGGGCGTGATCCATCAGCTGGTCGAGCATCTCATGCTCCATCCCGACGAGATCCCCGACAGCTACAGAATCGCCAGGGCCGACACCCTTACGCAGGTGATTGATTATGTTGCCGGCATGACTGACCGCTATGCGCTCAACCTGCACGACGAGCTGTTCCGTCCCCGCGGTCTGGTGTAATGCCGACCGATCCATCGCACCTGTACCTGGCCTACGGTTCCAATCTTCACCCGCGTCGGCTGCGCGAAAGAATCGGCGATATCGAGCTCGCCGGCGTGGTCGAGTTGCCCGGTTGGCGGCTGTGTTTCGACAAGCGGGGTGCCGACGGATCGGCCAAGGCCAATCTGCGACCGGTACCCGGAAGCGATCATGTCGCCTGGGCGGCGGTCTACCGCGTGGCACCGGAACAATGGCCGGTGCTGGATCGTTTCGAGGGCTGCGGGGGTGGCTACGAAACCTTTCGCTTCGACGTTTTTCTCGAAGGCAGACGGCAACCGGCACTGGCCTACCTGACCCCGTCGCACTGGACCACCGAGTCAATGCGGCCCTACGACTGGTACCGGGCCCTCGTTCTTGCCGGTGCGGCCTGGTTGCAACTCCCCGGCAACTACATTGAATCCATCGCCGCCAGCCCGGTCATCGTCGACCCGGATACCCGCCGGCGCCAGGCCAGACTGGCACTGGCCGAGCAGTGCAAGCGTGACCCGCATCCCGCATTGCATTAGCTTTGCGTGATCTGTTACCGTGGCGTTATCGCGAAATTAATTCCGTGACGAGAGCGGGTCAGCGTCCCGAACTTGCCGGGGAGACGCTGTGACCGCTTGCGGCATGGCGGATGAGGTGCTGGTGCACCCGACTGCTTTTCTGCTCTGGCCCGTTCTGGTCACGGATTACTGATCCGTACTCAACAGGGAGGAACCGCATGAACCACCAACTGTTCAGGTTGTTCGGCGCCGCCGTTCTGGCAACCGCCGTATCCACTTCATTTGCTTCGGCCGGGGAAGACGAGGCCGAGACCCTCAAGCGTGATATCGAAGCCATGCAGCAGCAGTTGCTGGAGATGCAGCAGCAACTCGGCGAGCTGCGCGAAGAGCGTGACCGCGAGCGCGAAGAGCGCGAGGAGATGGAAACTCGCATCGTGCAGGTCGAGGACTCGGTGCCGGAAGAAGATCCCGATGGGATCGATGTCGGTGGCGCCGTTCGTCTCAACGTCTGGTGGCAGGACTACAACGATCAACTCAAGGATCGTTACAGTGACTTCGAGCTGGAGCTGTTTCGCGTCAACTTCAGTGGTTCGGTCGGCGATGTGCTGCTCGATGCCGAATGGCGTCGCTACAACGACTTCCAGGCCATTCACCACGCCTGGGTCGGCTATGACTTTTCCGACGAGTTGCAGATGCAACTGGGGATCAACCGGGTTCCATTCGGGATCCAGCCATACATGAGCCACAGTTTCTGGTTTACCGGAAACTATTACCTGGGGTACGAGGACGACTACGATACCGGCATCAAGTTCGTTCACACACCGAACGATGACTGGACCCTGTACTACGGTTTCTACAAGAATCCGGAGTATGCTAACGATGCCCGCGCCGACCGATACTCCTTTGATCTGGTCACCGGCGACGATCAGGGCAATACGGAGACGAATCAGTTCAATTTCCGTGCCGAACGTCATCTCGCACTGGATAATGGCAACAATATCAATCTGGGTCTGAGCCTGCAGGCTGGCCAGATGTATAACCGCATCACCGAGCGCAACGGCGATCGCTGGGCTGCCGGCGTCGACCTCGACGGTTACTTCGGCGACTGGAACGTGCGGGCGATGGCCATGCGCTACGAGTACAGCCCAGAGAACCCGGCTGGCGTCTCGGACGACTTCGTGCAGAAAGGTGCTTTTGCCTTCCCGTTCATGATGGCGGCGAAGGCCAATACTTACACCTACAGCATCTCGCGCTCCTTCGATCTGGACTGGGGTCCGATCACCTGGGCCAATTGCTATAACGAGGGCACCTATGTCGATCCCGATGTGGACAATAGCTCCAACTCGGTGCAGAGCGTGACCGGCTGTTCGGTCGCCGCTGGCGGTGTATTTGCTTACTTCGACTGGATCACGGGCCGCAACATGTGGTTTGCCGGCGGTGACGGCATCGGCCTGGACGCAACCACGGCCGGTCGCTGGGACTCCCGTTTCAATATCAATCTCGGCTATTACTTCTGATAGCCGTTGAAGTCAGGAAGCTCGATCATGCGTCGGAACAACAACAAGAACCGGCGCATCGATTGAGCTTTTTGTGCTCCAGTACCAAGGAGAACGAATCATGACTGAGAATAACCAGAATGAAGAACGAAAAATCGTCGAGGAAATCGAGGATCTCTACGATACCGACTACGAGATAGGGCAGGACAATATTCAGACCATGGGTCTGGACCTGCATGCGCCGGTGTTTCCGGTCAGTGCGGCATTGATCATCATCTTCGTCGTGCTCTCATTGCTTTTTCCCGAGCAGTCCAGCGAAATGCTGAACAATACCCGGGTCTGGATCGGAGAGCAGTTCGACTGGCTGTTTCTCTCCGCGGGCAATATCTTTGTCCTGTTTTGCATTGCCTTGATCATCCTGCCCGTGGGCAAGATTCGCATCGGGGGAGAACAGGCCACGCCCGACTTTTCCCTGCCGTCCTGGTTCGCGATGCTGTTTGCCGCAGGCATGGGCATCGGCCTGATGTTCTGGGCCGTGGCCGAGCCGGTCGGTTACTTCACCGAGTGGTTCGGAACGCCATTGAATGTCGATGGCGGAGATGCCACCGCTTCGCTCGGCGCGACCATGTACCACTGGGGACTGCATCCCTGGGCCATTTACGGCGTGGTGGCGGTGTCGCTGGCCTTCTTTGCCTACAACAAGGGCTTGCCCCTGACCATCCGCTCGACCTTCTACCCATTGATCGGAGATCGCTGCTGGGGCCCGATCGGGCATGTCATTGACACCCTGGCCGTATTGGCCACACTGTTCGGTCTGGCGACCTCACTGGGGCTGGGAGCGCAGCAAGCCGCCGCCGGCATGAACTTCCTGTTCGGTGTCGACGCTGGCCTGACCACCCAGATCGCCATCATCATCGGTGTGACCGCCATTGCCCTGATTTCGGTGTTGCGCGGCATTCATGGCGGCGTGCGGGTGCTGAGTAACACCAACATGATCGCGGCCATCGCGCTGCTGGGCTTTGTCATGCTGGCCGGCGGGGTGATTGCCTTCATGCAGAACACCGGTACCACTCTGGGCGGGTATTTCCAGTACCTGTTGCCGCTGAGCAATCCGGTCGGGCGCGAGGATGATGTCTTCTACCACGGCTGGACGATCTTCTTCTGGGCCTGGTGGATTTCCTGGTCGCCGTTCGTCGGCATGTTTATTGCCCGCGTCTCACGCGGGCGCACCGTGCGTGAGTTCATGACCGCGGTGCTGATCGTGCCAACGGTCGTTACCGTCATCTGGATGAGTGCTTTCGGTGGCAACGGCATCGACCAGGTGGTTCAGGAGGTTGGCGCACTGGCCGCTGACGGCATTACCGATGTGGAACTGGCCCTGTTCCAGATGCTCCAGAACCTGCCGTTCACCCAGATTACCTCGTTCCTGGCCATCTGCCTGGTACTGGTGTTCTTCATTACTTCATCGGACTCCGGTTCGCTGGTACTCGATTCGATCACTGCCGGCGGCAAGACCGATGCGCCGACCTCGCAGCGTGTGTTCTGGGTGGTCATCGAGGGTCTGATTGCTGGTGTGCTGCTCGCCGTCGGCGGTGACGCGGCGCTCAGTGCACTTCAGGCCGGAGCGGTCAGTACGGGCCTACCGTTCGTGATCGTCTTGCTGGTCATGTGTGTGAGCCTGGCCATCGGGCTGCGACATGAACTGGTGTTGCTCAGGCATGGGCGCGCGCAGACAGCCTGAATGAAATGGCTTGCGGGCGGGATCGTTCCCGCCCGCACAATACCGAACAGATGAGGAAACGACCATGTTTGACAAGATCATGATTCCCGTTGATCTCCAGCACATCGAGAAGCTGGAAAGGTCGCTCGACATCGTGGCCACTCTGGCCAGGCAGTGGGACGCGACCGTCTATTACGTCACGGTGGCCGGGCGCGTACCCAACCGCGCGGCCAAGTCGCCCGAGGAGCACGCGAAACACCTCGAGCAATTCGCCGCCGAGCAGGGAGAGAAACACGGCATCTCCACTGCATCACTGATCAAGGACAGTACGGACGTGACCATCGAGCTGGAAAAGAAGCTGCTGGAAGCTGCCGACGAGATTGACGCCGATCTCATCGTGACGGCATCGCATGTGCCCGGTATATCGGACAAGTTGCACCTGATTCCGTCCCACTCCGGCGAGCTGGCGAGCAAGGCCAAATGCTCGGTGTTCGTGCTGCGTTGAGGGATGATGGAGTACAGCGGATGATTGCGGGGTGCCGGTAACCGGCACCCCGCAGTTTTCCCCGGATTCAATCCCCCCTTTGCCCGCTCCGGCTGAACCTGCCTGCCGCAGGCGGGTAGAGGAATTCCGGAATTCAGGGTTCAGGTTTCAGGTTTCAGGTTTCAGGTTTCAGGGACACCACCACGGCGCTGACGCGTCGAACCCCGGTTTTCCTGAACCCTGAACCCTGATACCTGAGAGCTTTTTCATTCAATCCCCTCACCAAACGCCAGCACGCTCTCTTCCAGCGCTTTCAGATCGTAACCGCCTTCCAGCGACGCGATCAGGCGTCCGTCGGCGTGCTGAATGGCCAGGGCCTTGAGTTGCTCACCGATCCAGTAGTAATCCTCGTCCTTGAGCTGCAACTGGGCCAGTGGGTCGCGCCAGTGGCCGTCGAAGCCGGCCGAAACCAGGATCAGTTGCGGGCGGAAGCGCTCGACTTCCGGCAGCAGGTGTTCGAGCCATAGATCCCGGAACTCGTTGCTGCCCGAGCCGGCCGGCAGGGTGGCGTTGTGCACGTTGCTGGCATGAGGGGCCGCGGGGTTGCCGGTGCCGGGGTAGAGGGGTGATTGATGACTGGAGAAAAACAGGCACTTTTCATTGCCTGCCAGTATGGCCTCGGTACCGTTGCCGTGATGCACATCGAAATCACACACGGCGACGCGCTGCATTCCGTGGGTGGAAATGGCATGCAGAGCGGCGACGGCAATGTTGTTGTAGAGACAAAAGCCCATTGCCCGTGCACTCTCGGCATGGTGGCCTGGTGGACGGACAACGGCAAATGCGCGCTCTCCCGGGTGCTTCACGACCCGGTCGACTGCCTGGCAAGCTGCACCGGCGGCCAGCGCGGCGGCCTCCAGCGAGCGCGGTCCGAGGTGGGTGTCGGCATCCAGTGCCATCGTGCTGCCGGAGGCGTCGAGGTTGGCCAGGTTGGCCAGGTAGTTGGGCCCATGGGCCAGCAGCAATTGCGCCCGGTCGATGGGTGTTGCATCGAGCCGGCGGTGGTCATCGATCTGCTCGATGCCGCGCAGGGCCGCTTCCAGGCGCTGCGGTCGTTCCGGGTGACCGTCGGGCGGGCGGTGCAGGGCGCAGTCGGCATGAGTGAAGACGGTCAGGCTCATCGGTCGCGCTCGTGATCCCACAGGACTTCACCGGCGCCGTCGGCTCGCGCCAGCGTGCGGGCGGCAACGAACAGCAGATCGGAGAGTCGGTTGAGGTAGCGGATTGCCGGTTCGTTGACCGGTTCCTGGCGGGCCAGCGAGATCAGCCGGCGTTCGGCACGGCGGCAGATGGTGCGCGCCAGGTGCGCCTGGGCAGCACTCTTGCTGCCGCCGGGCAGAATGAAGTCCTTGAGCGGCGGCAGGTCGTCGTTGAGCCGGTCCAGTTCCTTCTCCAGGCGCGCGGTATGGCGGTCGGCAATGATGTCCGAGCCGGGAATGCAGAGCTCGCCACCGAGATCGAACAGATCGTGCTGAATGTCGAGCAGCACACTGGCCAGGCCGGCATCCTCGACATGGGCAATGAGCACGCCAACGGCACTGTTGAGCTCGTCCACCGTGCCGAAGGTTTCAACGCGCAGGCTGTCCTTCTGCGTGCGGCTGCCGTCACCCAGCCCCGTCGTTCCGTCGTCACCGGTTCGCGTATAGATTTTTGAAAGTCTGTGGCCCATGGTTCGTTGGTTCGTTTGTTCGTTTGTTCGTTGGTTCGTTGGTTCGTTGGTTCGTTGGTTCGTTGGTTCGTTGGTTCGTTGGTTCGTTGGTTCGTCGCGTCGTCGTTTTGTCGTTTTGTCGTTTTGTCTTTTCGCCTTCTCCCATTATCGCATCTGCCAGTATGCGCGGTGCTTGCGTTATTCTGAGCTTCGAGCCGAATTCGTGGAGTGATCGCCGTGACCGTGCAGTGTTACCCGTATTACCTGGCCAACCGCGCTGTTTTCG
>SLIA01000116.1 GCA_007135935.1 Wenzhouxiangella sp. | reverse complement strand
GGTGGGCGTCGTTGCCTGAGCCGACCGGATCCGGCCCCGGTTTCCGACGCCCTGTTCTGGTTGTCCAGTCCAATCCATTCAATTCCAGTCGAATTTCAACGGTCGTGGTCGCGGCCATTACCTCCAACCTTCGCCTTTCAGCCGCGCCGGGCAACGTGAAAATCACAAAAAGGGAGTCCGGTCTCGGAAAGGCTTCCGTAATCAATGTGAGTCAGGTTCTCACCCTGGACCGCACACTGCTGACCGAACAGGTGCGGCGGCTGTCTGAAAAGAGAATGCTTGAAATAGATCAAGGCCTTCGGGTGGTCCTCGGGCTGTGACATCGGGTGGCACGTTTGAGGTGCGACAAGAGAAGTTCCAGGTTTCTGGACCCGGTATTGACCAGAAGGTGACAGTACATTGCACACGTTTTCCGCCGGGTGTAGTCTCTGACCACCGGGCTACTTGCCACGATCGCACCACTTGCCCGGTCATGGAGGCCGCTCATGATTCGATCCGCTTTCCTGTCGTTTCCGCTCCTGGCGCTGTCCGTTGTTGCTGTCTCTTCAGTCCATGCGTCCAGTCTGGCCACGCCGCAGTCGGAGCACGAACTGCTGAAGCGCTTTGCCGGGGACTGGCAGTTCGAGCGCTCGAGTCCGGCGCGGGACGGTGCCGAGCCCGATGTGGTCGGGCAGGGTACGGTGTCGGCCGAAATGGTGGGGGAGTTCTTCGTGGACTTGCGCTGGTCGGGCGAGGTGTATGGCAGTGACTATTCGGCGGTGATGTCGCTGGGGTATGACATCGACGGGGAAGCGTACACGGGGAGCTGGATTGATTCGATCATCAGTTATCGCTGGGAACTTGCCGGGGACGTGGATGACGACAGCGACGAACTGGTGCTGGCTACATCCGGCCCCGGGCCGGCGGGTGGAACGGCCGAGTTTCGGGAACGTTACCAGTTCGAGTCGGACGATGCCATCACCATTGTCGGCGAGATGCAGCGTGACGGTGAATGGGTCAATATCGTCAATACCCGTCTGACCTTTCGAGGACGGTGACGCTTATGAAGTCGAGGTCTGCGACTACCACTGATTGGCAGAGGACAGGATGAGCATTGCGAATACAGGAATCAGGCGACGCCCGACACATCCCGGTGAAATGCTGCGGGAAGACTTTCTGCCGGACTACGGATTGACGGTAACCGCCCTGGCGGAGGCCATTGGCGTATCACGCCAGACCGTTAACGAGCTTTTGCGTGAGCGGCGCGCCGTCAGTCCCGAAATGGCACTGAGGCTGTCGCGGCTTTTCGGCAACAGCCCGGAGTTCTGGCTGAATGCCCAACGGGCGGTGGATCTGTGGGAAGCCGGGCAGGCCATAAAGGAAGACGTTGAACGGATACGTCCCCTCAGTGCGGCCTGACAGGCAACGCCGCTGGATCTGGTTGGCGAAATGCGGCGCGATGATGAGCGGGTCAATATCGTCAACACGAAACTGACCCGACCGGAGGATTAAGCATGGCCAGACATCGGATTTTCGACATGCCCTTCGCCAGGGTGTATCCGGCCTACGTCAACAAGGCCGAGCGCAAGAATCGCACGCGCGAGGAGGTCGACCGGATCATCTGCTGGTTGACCGGCTACGACCAGGCCGGGCTGGAACGGCAGATCGAGCAGGAGAACAGCTTCGAAACCTTTTTCGCCGAGGCGCCGGCCATGCACCCGAATACCGGGTTGATCAAGGGCGTGGTCTGCGGTGTTCGCGTCGAGGAGGTCGAGGACCCGCTGATGCAGAAGATCCGCTGGCTGGACAAGCTGATTGACGAACTGGCGAAGGGCAAGAAGATGGAGAAGATCCTGCGTGAGTGAGTCGTTCATCGGGGATGCAACACGGACGCGGCTTCCGAGCAGATTCCCTTCGTGGTGCCAACTGGAGGATGGAATGGATCCCGATATTCTGCAGTACAACCAGAAACAGGAGCCCGGTGACCGGCAGATCTGCGACGTTCTGGCCCGGGAGATCGACGCCAACCTTGCAGGGGGTGAGGGCAGGCTATGGCATGCGCATCCGGTGTGGTTTCTCGATGGCAATCCCATCGTGGGCTACAGCAGGCAGAAACCCGGTATTCGGCTGATGTTCTGGAGCGGGGCGGACTTCGACGAACCCGCCCTGAATGTCCTGGGGAAGAAGTTCAAGGATGCATCGATTTTCTACAACGATGTATCGGAAGTGGACAAGGGGGATCTTCGTCGCTGGCTGAAGAAGGCCGGGGACATTCAATGGGACTACAAGAATCTGGTCAGGCGCAGGGGGCGGCTGGAGAAGCTGAAGGGTACTGAATGATTTGATGTCATGACGTCATGACGCTAAAATGAAGTCGGGCCACTGGCTGTCAGATATGAGCATGAGCGAGCCGACAAAGCGTTCCACCATCTATTTCGACCCCAAATTGCACGCTGCGCTGCGGCTGAAGGCGGCGCACACCAACCGGAGTCTTTCCGACCTGGTCAACGAAGCCGTGCGGGCGGCCCTGGCCGAGGACCAGGAGGATCTGTCGGCTTTCCAGGATCGGGTGGCCGAGCCCACCATGAGCTACGAGGCCCTGCTCGACGATCTGAAAGCGCATGGCAAGATATGAACTGCTGTTCAGAAAATCGGTCGCCCGGGACTTTCGCCCGATACCGAAAAAGGACGTCGCCGGGATTCTCCGCCGTATCGAGCACCTGCGAGACGAGCCGCGTCCCGCCGGATGCGAGAAGCTGTCGGGTCAGGAACGCTACCGGATCCGACAGGGAAAGTACCGGATTCTCTATGAGGTGCTCGATACGCAACTGGTCGTGACGGTGGTGAAGATCGGTCACCGCAAGGATGTTTACAGGCGCTGATGCCTGGTTGGCCGTCGGACAGTGCGGCCACGCCTGGCGGGAAGCTTGACCGTTTACTTGACCGTTTATCTGGCGGCACCTTAACCTGTCCAGAATCCCGCCATGCTGGGTGATCGGCGGGGTTGTTTCCGGCCACACCACTTCGAGCGAGGTTTCGGCTGTGTCGGCAAGGGAGAAGGTGACTGCGTTGTTGGCGAGCGCCGGTGTCGAAATCGGCGGCGAGCGTCCCTGGGACATGACGGTTCATGACGAGCGTCTGTTCGGCCGGGTGATGGCCGAGGGTTCGCTGGGCGCCGGCGAGGCCTGGATGGACGGCTGGTGGGATGTCGAGCAGCTCGACGAGTTCTTTCACCGGTTGCTCAAGGCACGACTGGACCGAAAGGTACGTTCGCCGGCCATGCTCGGGCAGGTGCTGTTGAGCAAATTGGGCAACATGCAGAGTCGACGCCGGTCACGGCGCGTGGCCGAGCAGCACTACGATCTTTCCAACCGGCTCTACGAAGCCATGCTCGGGCCGACCATGCAGTACACCTGCGCCTACTATGGCCCCGACGGCGAGCACACCACCCTGGACGAGGCGCAGCGCGCCAAGCTTTCGCTGATCGCGCGCAAGCTGCACCTGGAGCCGGGCATGAAGGTGCTCGAGCTCGGTGGCGGCTTTGGCGAACTGGCCCGTTTTCTGGCCGCCGAGCATGGCTGCGAAGTGGTCAGCTACAACATCAGCAAGCGCCAGGTGGAATACGCGCGCAAGCTCTGCGAGGGGCTGCCGGTGGATATCCGCGAGCAGGACTACCGCGACGCGGCCGGCGAGTCGGGTCAGTACGACCGGGTGGTGAGTATCGGCCTGATGGAGCATGTCGGGCCGAAGAACTATCGCGGCTTCTTCGATCTGGCCCGGGCCCGGCTCAGGCCCGGCGGGCTGGCGCTGGTGCATACCATTGGCGGCAATGTCACCCGCTCCGGTGTCGATCCGTGGATTGCCAAGTACATCTTTCCCTGTGGCCAGATTCCGGCCGCCGCGCAACTCACCGCGGCCATGGAAGACCGCTTTGTGCTGGAGGACTGGCACAACTTCGGCCCCGATTACGACCGCACGCTGATGGGCTGGGAGGCCAACTTCCGTGCCGCCTGGCCCGAACTGAAAGAAAGCGAAGGGCTGGACGAGCGTTTCTACCGAATGTGGCGTTACTACCTGTTGAGCTGCGCCGGTGCTTTCCGGGCCCGCGGGCTCAATCTGTGGCAGATGGTGCTCAGCCACGGCGATGTGCCGCGCTATGAGCCGGTGCGCTGATGGCTGACCGTTCTGCAGACAGCACCGCCTGGGCCGCGCATCGCTCGCGGGTGCAGGCTGTTGCCCAATCCCTGTCGACCTCCAGCGGTCCGGTGCGGCTGAAAAAGCGCACCAGCAATCTGTTTCGCCCGCGTGCCGAAGCGCGCCGCACCGAGCTGGATGTTGCCAACCTGAACCATGTCATCGACATCGATACCGCCGCCGGCGTCGCCGAGGTCGAGGGCATGACGACCTATGCCGACTTCGTCGACGCCACCCTGCCGCATGGGTTCGCGCCGGCGATCGTGCCGGAGTTGAAAAGCATTACCGTGGGCGGAGCGGTGACCGGGCTGGGCATCGAGTCGAGCGCGTTTCGCTACGGGCTGGTGCACGACACGGTCAGGGAACTGGACGTGCTGGTGGCCGACGGCCGCGTGATCACCTGTTCGCCCGACAGGAATCCGGACCTGTTCTACGGCTTTCCGAACTCCTACGGCAGCCTGGGTTATGCCACGCGCGTTCGCATCGGCCTGGTTCCGGTGCGGCCTTATGTGCGGCTTGAACATACGCGTTACCGTGATCCGGACGCGCTGTTCGAGGCGGTTGCCGCCGAATGCGCGCAGCCGTCCTGCGATTATCTCGACGGCGTGTACTTCGCGCCCGGCGACTATGTGCTCACGCGTGCGCATTTCGTCGACTCACTGCCTGCCGGTGTTGAAGCCAGCGACTACACCTGGATGCGCCAGTACTGGAAAAGCCTGCGCGAGCGCGGTGAGGACTACCTGAGCATTCACGACTACCTGTGGCGCTGGGATACCGACTGGTTCTGGTGCAGCAAGAACATCGGCGCCCATCTCAAGCCCGTGCGCCTGCTGCTGGGACGACAGCGCTTGTCCAGCATCACCTACCAGAAGATCATGCGTGCCAGCCGTCGCTTTCCACTGAGCCTGCTGCAGCATGTTCGTCCACGCACCGAGTCGGTGATTCAGGATGTCGATATCCCCATCGCCAACGCCGCCGCCTTTCTGGCTGACTTCGAGGCCGAGATCGGCATCCGCCCG
>SLIA01000091.1 GCA_007135935.1 Wenzhouxiangella sp. | reverse complement strand
TAATTCCCACAATTTCCCACCTGACGCCACGATAGTCCTCAATGTGATGAGTGTCAAGTAGCGCGCGGCTTGCCGCCGCGCGCTGGACAGAGGGGGAGAGGGAGAGAGGGGGAGAGGGGGATAAGAGGGGCCGGAGTGGAGATTGAGTTGGCGGGAAGAGCGTGTCGGTCGGGAATCCCGACACCCTCTTCCCTCTACTCTTCTACCCCTCTACCCAACAATGCGATAACACGGCTCGTACGGCTTGTCACCGGGCAGTTTCATGCGGTGCTGGGCGACGAAGCGGGTGAGCAGGCGGTCGAGCATGGACATGATCTCGCTCTCGCCGCGAATTTCGAACGGCCCGTGCTCGCGGATGGCGCGCACGCCGGCGGGCTTGACGTTGCCCGAAACGATGCCGGAAAACACGCGCCTGAGGTTGGCGGCCAGTGCATGGGTGGGCAGCTCGCGCGTGATGGCCAGCTCGGCCATGGCCTCGTGGGTGGCATCGAAAGGCTGCTGAAACACCTCGTCGATCTGCAACTGCCAGTTGAAATAGAAGGCATCGTTGACGTCCACCCGCCAGTCGCGCACCTGGCCCATGCCTTCGGCCATGCAGCGGGCGACGGCGACGGGATTGTCGATGATGACGTGATAGCGCCGCTGCGCCTGCTCGCCCAGAGTCAGGCCGATGAAGCGATCGATCTCCTCGAAGTAGTCGCGCGCCGACTCCGGACCGGTGAAAACCAGCGGAAACGGCATGTCCGCGTTGTCCGGGTGGAGCAACACCCCGAGCAGGTAGAGAATTTCCTCGGCCGTGCCGACCCCGCCGGGAAACACCACGATGCCATGCCCCATGCGAACAAAGGCCTCCAGACGCTTTTCGATGTCGGGCAGGATGACCAGCTCATTGACGATGGGATTCGGGGATTCGGCCGCGATGATGCCGGGCTCGGACACGCCAACGTAATGACCGGGCAGGGTCCGCTGCTTGGCGTGGCCAATGGTCGCGCCCTTCATCGGCCCCTTCATCGCACCCGGACCGCAGCCGGTACAGATATCGAGCCCGCGCAGCCCCATCTGGTAGCCGACCTCCTTGGTGTAGTCGTACTCTTCGGCGCTGATGGAATGCCCACCCCAGCACACCACCATGCTGGGATCGCGTTCGGCTTCGAGCAGCCGAGCGTTGCGCAGGACCTCGAACACCGTGTTGGTGATGCCCTCGGAGCGGTCGAGATCGAAATACGGGTTGGGCTGGATCTCGGTGTGAAAGTAGACAATATCGCGCACCACTGCCGAGAGCAGTTCGCGAATGCCATGAATCATGGTGCCATCAACAAAGGCGCAGCCAGGGGCATTTTCCAGGTCGATGCGCATGCCGCGATTGACCTGATGGATCTGCAGTCGAAAATCCCGGTAAGTATCGAGCATGCGTTCGGCATCATCGCCCTGCTCGCCGGAGTTGAGCACGGCCAGGGCCACCTGGCGGAGCAACTCGCCGATTTCCTCGCTGGCATCGGACAGGCGCGAGACCTCCTCGCGCGAGAGCAGCTTGAGACTGCCGGCAGGATAGACGCGGGTGGTGACCTTCTCGTCCATGCAGCCGCGTTGGGATTGCTTGATGGCCTGTTGATTCATTGGAAGTCCAGTGTCAGTCGATCAGGAGGCTTGTTGTCACACCGGCAACCGGCTGGGTTGCCAAGTGGATATTATCAGTGTCGAACACGCAAACGGCCAGCACCGGGGCTGGCCGTTTGCAGCTTCTCGAGGATTTCGCCCGGTTCAATCAGAACTCGAAGCGAACCCCCACCTGGGCGCGCCAGCGTGACTCGCCGACACCATCCTGGCGGCTTTCGTAATCACCCGCCTCGGTGCCCCGATCCAGCCAGCGATACAGCATCTGACCGGTCTCGGGATGCACTCCTTCGAAGGCCACCGGACGCGCGGTCCAGTTGAACGGCACCTGGTCGATGGCACCCCAGCTCGAGTTGAGCAGGTTGGTGAAGTTCTCGATATCGAAGAAGAACTGGCCGCGGAAGCGATGACCGAAGTCGAAGTCCTGCGCGATACGGATATCCATCTGGGTCACGTTCGAGCTGCGCGTCGAGTTCTTCGCCACCACATCGCCCTGCGCGCGTCTGAGGTCATCGACATTGCCGACCAGTTCGAAGAACGCGGCTTCGCCAGCCGGGTCGAGGTTGCCACCACCATCGACAAACAGCACGTCACCCGGATTGGGCACGTAGAGCAGGTTGTTGTTGAACACCCCATCGCCGTTCATGTCGCCATCGAACACCCAGGAGAAACGACGACCGTCGCGACGCTGCAGGTAGGTGCTGATGCGGGTCGCACCGAAGTCGAACCAGTTGGCGGTGTACTGCGCCATCAGATTGAAGCTGTTGCCGACCTCGTAGATGGAGCGCCCCTCGACCTCTTCGTTGGCGTTGAACACCGGCTGGTTGCGGAAGCTGGAAATGGCGCGCGAGGAAGTGCCCGAGGACACATCCGAAGCGCTCATGTAGTTGTAGGAGACTTGCCCGAACAGGCTGCCCCAGTCACCGATCCAGGTCTTGTCCAGCGAGACGGTCGCGTTGGTGCGCTCACCCTTCGAGGTATTGCGCATCAGGATGACGTTGTTGAAGGCCGGATCGCGGCCGGTGCGGGCACCGGAACCACTCAGCGGGTCGGCCCAGTAGTGG
Source organism: Wenzhouxiangella sp. (assembly GCA_007135935.1). Taxonomy (GTDB): domain Bacteria; phylum Pseudomonadota; class Gammaproteobacteria; order Xanthomonadales; family Wenzhouxiangellaceae; genus Wenzhouxiangella. Next base: position 15,372 of record SLIA01000091.1, on the reverse strand, counting down.
TTGCGACCGTCAGGCAGCTGGCCCTGCACGGCCCCAAGGTTCTCGTCGGTCCAGTACATGGAATCGTTGACCCAGGTCTTGCTGACTTCCAGGGTCAGGTTGGAGCGATCGATACCCGGCAGCTCCATGTCCCAGCCCAGGTTGGCCTTCCACTCCGAGGGCATGTTGAAACCGTCCTCGACCACGTCGACATCCTGCGCCGGCGTGATGCCGCCCAGGCGTGGCTGCTGGGCCGGGTCCGGGTTGATCATGAAGTCCGGGTCCAGGTCCGTGCAGCCGGTGGCATCGCCGCGCGAGTCACAGGTGAACACATCGATGGTGCCGCCGGGATTGGAGAACGGATTGGTAATCCACACGCCCGGGTTGCGGCCGCGGAACAGGCCGATGCCGCCGCGCAACTGGGCGTCGTGGTCAAAGCCGTCGGGCTGCCAGTTGAAACCCAGCCGCGGCTGAAGCAGGCTCTCGCCGTCGATGGTGCCGGTGTTGCTGAAGCCGAAGGTCTGCTCGAAAAGTTCGTTTCTGAGCGGCTCGTCGGAGGTACCGAAGGTCTCGAAGCGCAGGCCGTACTGCAGGCTCAGGTTCGGCGTGACCGACCAGTTGTCCTGGATGAACAGGCCCAGCACGTCCCAGGCGAAATCGGCACGCGGGAAGAACGGGTCGTTGGGATCGGCGCTGACGCGCAGGCTGTAGTTCACGCCGTCATTGCCACTGGCAAAGGCATCGATGCTGTCGAAGCTGTAGGTACCGAGGCTGGATTCGACGAACAGGTTCGAGTAGTCCTCTTCGGTCCAGTCGAAACCGAAATCGATCGAGTGATCGCCGGCAAAGTAGTTGGCCTTGAAGAAAACCTGGTCGGTGTCGACATCGAGCTGATTGGCATGACGGAAGCGCTCGGTACCGAAGCGCACCGTGCCCGCGTCGGTCTGGACTTCGACCTGCGGCTGCGGTGTGCCGACATCGAAGGCCGACACGTAGTTGGCCGTGGTGGCCCGCAATTCGGTCGAGAAGTTGCTCGTCCAGTCGCTGAAGACCTGCAGCGTCCAGCTGTCGTAGTCGATCTGCTGGGTGAAGAAGCGCGAGGACAGGTCAAAACCGAAGGCGTTGCGACTGAAGTTGGACTCCGAGCCTTCCGATTGCGTGTAGCGCAGGCTGGCACGATGATCGTCGGAGATCTGCCAGTCCAGCTTGGCAATCCAGTTGTCCTGTTCGGCACGCGACAGCGGCGCACTGGCATCACCGGGTTCAAAGCCGTAGCCCTGCGCGATGCCGATGATCTGATCGATCTCTTCGGGCGTGGCATCGAAAATGGTCTGGGCACCGCTGTTGCGCAGGCCGACCAGATCGCCGGACACATCGTCCTGGCGCGACTTCTCGTAACCGAGGAAGAAAAACAGGTTGTCGCGCATGATCGGGCCACTGAGGTAGGCGCCGTAGACCCAGTCGTCGAACTCCGGGAAATCGCCGCGGATCATGTTCTCGTCGCGGTAATTGCCGTAGACGCGCCCGGCAAACTCGTTGCCACCGCTTTTGGTCACCGAGTTGATGATGCCGCCGGTACCGCCGGACTGCGTGACGTCGTACGGACTCATCTGCACCGAAATCTGCTCGATCCAGTCGATGGCGATCGGCTGGCGCACGGCCGGCTGGGCATCGGCATTGAGTCCGAACGCATCATTGGCCGTCACACCGTCGATCATGATGTTGTTGAAACGGTTGTGGCCACCGCCGATCGAGATCTCGTTGCGACCACGATCCACCACGGTGGCACGGGGATCGAGACGAATATAGTCGTTGATCGAGCGGTTGATCGAGGCGAAATTCTCGATGCGATCGGTGCCAATGGTCGATCCGGTGCCCATATTGTCGGGCTGGAAGATCGTCGCAACTCTTTGCCCGGTGACCACCATGCGATCGACATCGTCGGCATCGACCACCTGGAAATTGACCGTTTCGGTTTCACCGAGGCGAAGCTGTATCTCCTCGACGGTCTGTGTTTCGAAACCCTCGCGGTGGGCCGTGACACGGTAGGGGCCGCCGACGCGCAAGCCGGTGGCCTGGTAGCGCCCACCCTCGCGGGTCTGGGTCGTGCGCGTGGTACCGGTCGGCTCGTGTACGATCTCGATGGTGGCGCCGACAACCGGATTACCGTCCTGATCCAGCACCTGCCCCCCAAGGCCGGATGCCACCTGCTGGGCCAGAGCCTGGCCGGATACCAGTGCCAGCACGGCGACTAGCAAGATACTACATCGATGATTCAACATGTGCTGCTCGCTCCAGAGTTCAAATGTGCAAAAAACGCGCCGTGGAACCGTGCACGGCACCTTCGTGTCTAATTTTAATTGACCAGCGGTACTGTAGCAGCGCTTTATTACGTTTTCTTAACGCCCTTGGGCAATCAAGCGGCCGAGCCGGCTTTCTCGCGATCGGCGCTTGCCAGTCAGGGGCTGTTCCTTTAGACTAGCGGGCTTCGTCGGGGTGTAGCTCAGCCTGGTAGAGCACTGTCTTCGGGAGGCAGGGGCCGTGAGTTCGAATCTCGCCACCCCGACCAGCATTAACTGAACGCCGGCCGCACTCCGTGTTGCCGGCGTTTTTTGTACAACAACCGCCCGTGGCGACCGCTCAGGGGCGCATCCTCCAGGACATGCCGGCAAACACGCCCCGCCCCGGCACGGTGTCGAAGCCGGCCTCGATGAGTGCTTCGTCGAACAGGTTGTTGCCCTCGACATGCAGCTGCACGGCACCGAACTGACGGGCCAGCCTGGCCGCCAGCAGCGTACCCCGGTTGCCGGCCCGGCGCTGGACCCGGCGTGCATTGACCGACAGTTCCAGCCGCGCCCCCAGTTCGAATTGACCGTCCGCCGTCCAGGCGTGGCGCGGGAAATCCAGTGCGTATTTCAGTTCGCGTCCGCCGTCATCGAGGCGGGTGGTGAGCGCCGTCCACGATGCGCCCAGATGATTGATCCAGGAGTGATTTGCTGGCATCCAGCGCCATTCGATTTCTCCGCCACGGCTGCGATGTCCGGCGAAGTTGTCGGCTCGCCAGGTCACCTCACCTCGCTGGCGTGCCCAGTCGATCAGGTCGGTGGTGCGTCTTTCGAACAAGGCCATGGCCAGGCGGTGTTGACCGGCCAGGTAGCGCAGGCCCGCTTCGTGCAGCAGCGAGCGCTCGGGCTCAAGGTCGGGATTGCCGACATTGCCGCCGGTGACCAGGAACCGTTCGGTCCAGGACGGTACCCGGGCGGTGCGTGCCGAGGAAAGATGAGCCTGCCAGTGATCGGACAGGCGATGGCCCAGGGCAATCGACGGCAGCAGTTCACTGCCATGGTCACCGAACCGGACTGCATTGGCGCCGATCTCCAGGCTGCTTCCTTGCCCCACATCCTGGCGATAGGCCGCCCAGGCACTGGACTCGGTGCGACGATGGTCGTCGAGTGCGCTGGATTCGATCCATTCGCGCGTCAGCCCCGCGCCGACGGCCAGTACGCCCTGCCCCAGGTCACCGCGTGCGTCGACTCGCAGCCCACGCACGTCGGTCTGGTGTTCATTGATGAAGTCGATCTCGCCAACCCGGGTCAGGAACCAGTCGTCATGCCCGCGCCAGAAGATCCGGGCGGCCAGATCCCATGATTCCACCTGCGAGGCAGCCGCCAGGTAGGCCAGCCGGGAAGCGGTCTCCTCGCGCTGATCGGGAAAATCGGCGGTATAGAACTTCCAGGCACCGAAGTCCTTGTCCTCTGCGCCGATGCCCCAGGTCAGCCCGACCGGATCGAGCAGGGCATGTCCGGTGTACATGGCCCGGCGCAGGTCGCTGTCGGCGCGCGACTCGGGCAGGTGCCCGTCGCTGACTTCCACCGAGGCGGACAGCAGATGTCCGCTTTCCCGGCCTCCCGTCCCGACATGGAACTGGCCGCCGCGGGTGGCGAAACTGCCCGCACGTACCTGCGCGCCAAGCTCCGTTGCCTCGGGACGACGCGTGATGATGTTGACCAGACCGCCGGTGGCCACCCCGCCCCAGGCAATCCCGCCGGGGCCGCGTATCACTTCGATGCGCTCGATGTGCTCGGGCGCGACCGGCAGATTGAGGTCGTGATGGCCGGTTTGCGGATCCTTCAGCGGAATACCATTGACCAGCAGCAGGGTCTGTTCGTAGGCGGTGCCACGGATGCCGATATCGGCCTGCACCCCGGATGCCCCCCGCCGCCGCACATCCATGCCGGGCACCATGGCCAGCAACTCGGCCAGCGTGATGGCCGGGGTGGCCTCGATCCGGGCGCGGTCGATCACCGTCACGCTTTGCAGACCGTCGGAAAGTGTCGATTGCATCGGGCTGGCCGTGACCACCATCGAATCGAGGCCGGCCTCGCCGGCCTGAATGGGCATGGAAAACAGCAGCACGATCGATGCGGCCATTCCAGCCGCGGTTCGGGACCTGATGAGCATGGACGACGCTTTGCATGGTGAACCGGAAAGCGGCGCAGTCTACCCTAAAACCAATTAAAGGGTTGACAGGATTTACCAGGCCTCATGTCGCCAGAAGCGCGGGGGGCGCTGCTCGTGCACCTCGAACACCAGCCTATCGGTGCTCTGCCGTCCGTGGCGATCGGTGGAAGTCACTTCCAGCACATGGGTTCCCTGCTCCAGGTCTGCGGGCAATCTGGCCTGCCACAGGTGCGGGTTGCGCCCGATCACGCGCCGCCCCTGAGGTTGCGGCAGGCCACGGTTGGCCCGGCCCTGGAAGGTCTCGTAACCCTGTGTGCGGGCCTCGCCCTCGCGGCTTTCGATAGCCATTCGCGCCACGGTCAGTGTGCGCATGAACGAGAATGGATCGGCAAATTCGGCGCCCTGGCGTATGCTCTCGCCGGCCGCCGGCTGGGTGCGTTCCAGCGCGAAAGGTTCGCCGTCGTTCAGTCGGGCGTGCACACGGGTCTCGCCCGAACCCAGCCAGACATTGGCGGTCACATGGACGCCCTCGGCCAGGTCGTCGCGCGTGATCAACCCGTTATCGCCCAGGTCGTGGATGCTCAGCGGCGGCACCGGGTGCTGGTCGGGACCGGGAGCGTTCTTCCAGCGGGCAATACGGTCGAACCAGGCACGAAAGCCCGGAGTATTGAGCGACACCCATTGCGTCCGCGTCGGATCGATGCGGGTGCCGCGATAGCGCTCGGCATAGTCGATGCCTTCGAAGGCCAGCATCAACACGCCCTTGGGTGCGCCCATGCGCTGAATCGCCATGGGCAGGCCGTCGATGTCGAAGTCGCCCTGCCACCACGAACCCGAAGCCGCACCGGCAATGATGTGTCGAAACGGAACCGCATCGATCCCGACCCGTTCGCGCCAGGGCTCGTAGCCCTCCCCCGGTGACAGGTTTTCCAGTGTATGGGTATGCCCCGACAGCGACAGCGCCGGCCGCTCACCGATCAGTTCGTAGAGCTCAGCGACGTTGTCGGTCTGGTGACGCGGGCTGTCGGCATCGGTGAATGACACGAACGGAACGTGGTGCAGGAAGACCAGCAGCCTGTCTTCGGGCAGGTGATCGAGCAGGTTGGTCAGCCACTGCATCTGCTCATCGGGAATCCGGCCGTTGTATTGCGGGCCATCGTCGAGGCAGAATTCGCGCCCGGGCAGCCGGGCATCGCGTTCGCCACAGGGAAAGATCATGTTGTTGAGGGCGATGAAAGTGACCTGGCCGATTTCGAAAGCGTAATGGTTCGGGGCCGCGATGCGTCGCCAGCTGTCGCTGGCATTCTCGGCGCGGGTCGCGTCCAGGTCCAGGTCATGGTTGCCGATCACCAGCCACTGCGGCACGCCGACTGCCGCACCCACGCTCATCAGGCGATCGAGCAACTCCAGGTCGTCGCCAACGACATCGCCGAGGTAGATCATGCAGTCGCCCGCACTCAGCCCTTCGTCGAGCAGGTCGGTGACCACGCCATGGCGAAAGAACCCGATCTCGTCGCCGGAGTAGGTCTGGGAGTCGCCGACGATGGCGCAGTCGAACTGTTCCTCTGCCTCACTGCGATACAGTGGAAAATTGATCCGCTCCGGTAGCGGGCCGGTATCCGGCAAACCGCCGAAACGCAATGTCTCGGTGCTGCCGCCGGGCTTGTGCGCATAGTGAAAGCGCGGCACCCGGCGATCGTCCACCGGCACCTGCCAGCCGGCAGGCTGAATCACGCTGATATCCATATCGGTCCGCAATGGCAACTCGAAGCGACCATCCTCATCGGTAGCCACCACCTCCAGTCCGTTGGTCACCAGCACGCCGGCGATGCCCGGTTCACCGTCGTGCCAGCGCCCATCGCCGGAAAGATCCTCGAACACCTTGCCGCTGACCCTGTCCGGCGGCGCGTTGCCGGCGACCAGCTCGGGGCCGGCCGCCAGCGTGGGCGCGGCCAGAACGAGCAGCAGCACAATGAACGGTTTCGACAAATGGGACATGATGACTCCGGAGTATTTTCGGCCTCGACAATCAGTCTGGGAAACCACAATGACAGGTTCGTGACCGGTCTGGCGGGGAAAGCCCTGCAAACCCGGCTACCGGCCGGGGCCGGGCGCACGAGTGCGGATTGTCGGCCCGAGTCGATGTCGATGCAATAGACTATATCCAGAACGCGGTCCCGTATCACATGAGGAGATTTCCATGCTCTACCTGGTCATCGGTCTGATCGTCTTTCTCGGCATTCACTCCCTGGCCATCGTCAGTCCAGCCGGCCGGCTGGCACTGATCGGCAAACTCGGGCTGCTGCCTTACAAACTGCTCTACAGCGTCATCGCCATTGCCGGCCTGGTGCTGATCATCCACGGCTGGGGCCAGGCCCGGCTGGACCCGGTGGTGCTGTACAACCCGCCGCGCTTCCTGCTTCATGTCAACAATCTCCTGATGCTGTTTGTCTTCCCCATGCTGCTGGCCGCCTACCTGCCGGGCCGTATCCAGACAACGCTCAAGCATCCCATGCTGGTCGCGGTCAAGACCTGGGCACTGGCCCACCTGCTGGTCAACGGCACCCTGGCTGCCGTCCTGCTGTTCGGCGGTTTCCTGGCCTGGGCCGTGGCCGATCGCATCTCGATGAAGCGCCGGCCGCCACAATCGACACCGCGACTGCCGCAATGGAAATTCAACGACATCATTGTTGTCGTCGCCGGCCTGGCCATTCATGTCGCTTTCATCTTCTGGCTGCATCCGCTGCTGATCGGCGTGCCGGCCGTGCCGCGTTGACGGGTGACGGGTGAGGTGACGGAAGCCGGAAGCCGGACCTCGGACTTCGGACCCCGGCCCCGCCACCGTCCGCTGACCGCTACAATGCCCATTCAGCCCCTACAGACTGATTGATCGTGAACCGAATTCGTATTCGCCGCCCCGACGACTGGCACCTGCACCTGCGCGACGGCGCCATGCTGAACACCGTGGTGCCGGCCACCGCACGCAATTTCGGCCGCGCCATCGTCATGCCCAACCTCAAGCCCCCGGTGCGAACAGTGGCCGACGCCGCAGCCTATCGCGAGCGTATCCTGGCCGCCTGCCCGGCCGGCAGCGATTTCGAACCGCTGATGACGCTGTATCTGACCGAGACCACCTCGGTCGATGACATTCGCCAGGCGGCCGAGAGCGAGTTCGTGCATGCGGTCAAGTATTACCCGGCCGGTGCGACAACCAACTCCGACTCCGGCGTACGGGAGCTGGAACGCGTCTATCCGGTCATCGAGGCGATGGAAAAGCACGGTCTGCCGCTGCTCATGCACGGCGAGGTCACCGACAGCGACATCGATGTGTTCGACCGCGAGGCGGTATTCATCGAACGCCACCTGGAGAAACTGCGCTCTACCTTTCCCGGTCTGAAAATGGTGCTGGAACATGCCACCACCAGCGATGCCATCGATTTCGTCCAGTCAGCCCCGGGCCCCATTGCGGCCACCATCACCGTGCATCACCTGATGTTCAATCGCAACGCCCTGTTCGAAGGCGGGTTGCGGCCGCACCACTACTGCCTGCCGCTGATCAAACGCGAGCGCCACCGCCAGGCGCTGGTCGTGGCCGCCACCAGCGGCAACGAGCGCTATTTCCTCGGTACCGACAGTGCGCCGCATCCGAAACACGCCAAGGAGTCGGATTGCGGCTGTGCCGGCGTCTACTCGGCCCCGGCCGCCATCGAACTTTACGCCGAGGTCTTCGAAGCCGCCGGTGCGCTGGACCGGCTCGAAGCCTTCGCCAGCCTCAATGGCCCGGCTTTCTACGGCCTGGCACCGAACGAAGACACCATCGAGCTGGAAAGAACGCCCTGGCAAATGGAGCGGGAACTGACCGCCGACGACGACACCATCGTACCGTTGCGCGCCGGCAGCGAGATTGTCTGGCGCCGGGTCGACTGAGACCACATGATCCGGCTCAGTGCCCGCGATGAGGACCTGGATCGGGCCATCGAACTGCTCGCGCGCGGCGAACTGGTCGCCCTGCCGACAGAAACCGTATACGGCCTGGCCGCCGATGCCGCCAACCCCGAAGCCGTGCGCCGGATCTTCGCCGCCAAGGAACGTCCGGCCGATCATCCGCTGATCGTCCATCTGCCCGGCATCGACGTGTTGAACGACTGGGCCAGCGAGGTCCCCGACAGCGCACGCAAGCTGGCCGAGGCATTCTGGCCCGGCCCGCTCACGCTGATCGTGAAGAAAAACGACACGGTTGCCGACGTTGTCACCGGCGGACAGGACACCGTGGGGCTGCGCGTGCCCGGCCATCCCGTCGCGCTCAGGCTGCTGCAACGCTTCGGGAAAGGCATTGCCGCACCGTCTGCCAACCGCTTCGGCCGCATCAGCCCGACCACGGCCGAGCATGTCATCAGCGAGTTCGAGCACCGGGACACGGTCGCGGCCGTCATCGACGGCGGCCCGTGCGCGGTCGGAGTGGAATCGACCATCGTCGACTGCACCGGCCCGGTCGTGCGCATCCTGCGCCCGGGCATGATCGGCGTCGAACGACTCGCCATGGTGCTCGGGTACCGGCCGGAAAGAGCCGGCGAACAGGAAGGACCGCGCGCCTCCGGCCGACTGGCCTCGCACTATGCGCCGACCACCCGGCTGGTGCTGGTCGATAGAGAAAAACTGCGCCATTCCGACCCGCAAGCGGCCGTGCTGGCCCTGGCGTCCACGCCCGACCCGGGTGGTTTCAGGGCTTGGCAGGCATTACCCGGCGACCCGGTCGCCTACGCACGCGAGCTGTATGCCGCCCTGCGCGAACTCGACCAGTGCGGCGCCGAACGCATTCTGGTCCAGCGCCCACCGAGCACGGCCGCCTGGGCCGCGGTGCGCGATCGACTCGAACGCGCAGCAGCGTGACGACCACCGGTCGGATCCTATCCGCGAAGAAAAACCAGCAGCAGCGAGACGGCCCAGTACAGGCCGATGAGCATCTGCACGGCAAAAGCGGCAAACCGCAGCGTGACCGCCCTCTCACCGGACGAGGACAGGTGGACCAGTGACTGCACGATCCTTGCTCCCAGAAAAACAAAGGCCAGCGAGTCGGTCACGGCAGTCTGACCGCTGACAATCGCGACCAACAACAGGCCGCCAAAGATCGGCAGCCCCTCGATACAGTTGGCATGGGCACGCGCCAGACGCTGCATGAACGGCGACAGGTCGGCATTGTCCGGAGTGAAGCCGTTCGCCGGCACCTGCCCGCGAACCACCAGCACCGTGCGAATTGCCTCCATCAGCACCAGCAGCAGAAGGGCCCAGACGATGAAACCGACCAGTGCGACAAGAGTGGATGGGACCATGATTGCGTACTCCCTGTTTGATCCGGCAAGCGCCCGGACATCCCATTATCACCGTGCTCCGCTTGCAATCAAGGCAAGGAAGCTGCCGTCAGGGCGGCCCCAGCGCCACCACCACGGCAGTCAATGCGCCCAGGGCAACGACGGTGATGAGCAGCCACTTGATCAACGTGCGCCGCGCATCGGCCTCGCCCACGGTTTCGAGTTCGGTCATCTGGACTTCGCTCAGTGGCTGTTCGACGTGATGGTCGGGGTTCTCCAGCAGGGCCTCGGCATCCTCGAACTGCGGCTCCAGCATGGCCCACAGACCGGCACGATAGCGTCCCTGGTGGGCCAGGTTGGGCCGGAGCGAGGCCATGTTGGTGACATGAGTGGCAATGCCGCGCGAGCGGAGAAACGCGGCGCGCTCCTCGGCTTCGGCGCGGGAGGCATAACGGGCGATCAGGCGCATGGAGTTTTTGAATGGATTAGAGTCCGCGTTCCAGTCTAACCCGAGGACCGTGTTCAACAACCTGGCCGGACTCGCCCCAGCCCTGAGGATAGAACTCGATCTCGAAGATCGGCTGGTCGAAATCGAAGCTCGAAATGAACACGCCGCTTTCTCCCGGCTGCAGGGGGCCGGTCAGATGCAATCGACCGGTGCCACCGACCATGGCCAGGCGCTCGGGCTCATCACCGGCCCGGCCTTCCCAGGCAATCCCGATGGCGTGGCCGCGATTGTCGGCAAGGGTCTCGTCGCTGCGATTGGTCACGCAGCCGACTACATGGTCGGTCCCGGGCATTTCCAGATTCTTCAGCCGGGCCTGCGAAATCCAGATATCCCCCTCGCCGTCGGCTTCGTCGAGTTCCGCACATTCAGCCTCCAGCGCATGCTCGGGGCGATCGACCGGCAGGAAGCGATCGATCTCGAACTCGTCCTCGGTGCCGAACTCCGGCCGCCCGCTCTGTCCGTCGATCAGAACATTGACGCCGGAAAACCGGTAACCCAGCGTTCCGAAGCGCTCGTAATGCTCGCGATCGCGCATGCGTTGCTGCGAGCTTCGGAACACGGTGGTCTCGCCTGGTGCCAGCCCGGCCAGGCGCAGATTGGTCGAGAAACCACCACCGCCCGAGCGCCCCTCACGAATGCTCTCGAATTCCAGCATGACCTGATTGAGGGCTTCATCGCCTTCATTTTTCAGGCAACCGACGATGCGCGGCCCCTCGAAGTCCAGCCCGCCCCGCGTCACCTGCACGTCGCCAAGGGCAACGGGCCCGGCACGCACCCAGTCGCCGACCTGGTCGCACGCATCTTCGGCCATCGCCAGGGGTGCGGACAGGAACATCATGATCGCCAGGCTGGACTGGATTCTCATCTCACTTTCCTTAACTTAGGTGGTCTCTGCCCCCGTTTACGCAAGCCACCCGTGGATCATGCCAGTTTTCTTGCTGGACTGAGCCGCTGCGAGTGCCAGCCCACCCAGATCAGGGCCATCCATCCGACCAACTGCAGCAGCCCGCCCAGCGGTGTGAGCGGCCCCGGCAAGGCAATCCCACTGACGGCGGTCAAACAAATGGTGAAGCTGAACAGTACCGTGCCTGCCGCCAGCAGGCCTCCCGCCCAGCGCAAAGGCCGATGCCGGGTCGAGGTCTCGACGGCCGGCAGGACCAGGCCGATGGCGGTGACGACCAGTGCACCAAAACGATGGAAATCCATCGCCACATCGATGCGACGGATGGCCGCTTCTTCCAGCCCGGGTAGCAGCAGGTGCTCGGCCAGGGCACCAAAAGCCACGGCCAGCAAGCCAAGCAAGGCACCGACGATCAGAATCGGGTTCATGAACACTCCTCTTCGGGGGAATACCAAATCCCGAGTATGCCGCATCGCCAACCCGGCGATAGGCTACGCCAAAGCCAGAAGCGCTTATACTCGGGCCCCCGTCCTCCGGGATGTTCCTCAACAACAAGAGCCAGGACGATGAACCAGCGCGCGGACCACGACAATCAACGCGATCGCTATCCCGACGCACTGCGTGCCGGTGCGCTGCTGGTGGTGGTCTTCGGCCACTGGATCGCCACCCTGCCCCGGCTCGAGGACGGGCGTGTGGTCGCCACCGACCACATGCTCGACATCTGGGGCCCGGCCGGCATGCTCACCTGGATCGTGCAGGTGGTGCCGCTGTTCGTGTTCGTCTCCGCCGCGGTCAGTGCCGATGGCGTGGCCCGGCGGCTGCACCACGGCCACGACCAGATGCACTGGTGGGCCGGGCGTGCGCTGGGACTGGCCCGGCCGACGGTCACCTACATGGCCGCGCTGGCAGTCTTTGCGCTGATTTCGCTGTATACCGGCGGCCGCCTGCTCGAGCCCTTCAATCATTCGCTGACCGTGCACCTGTGGTTTCTGATCATGCTGATCACGGTCCAGGCGCTGCTGCCGCTGAGCGTGGAAGCGGATCGGCGTTACGGACTCAAGGCCGTCTTCGGTCTGATCGCTCTGGCTTTCCTGGTTGATCTGTTGCGCGCCGGCCCGCGCTCGCCGACCGACCTGCTGCAATTGGGTGGGCTGGTCACCGATGCCGGTGGCGGCATCGGCTGGGTCAACGCACTGATCGTCTGGCTGATCCCGCAGCAGCTGGGTATTGCCTGGAAGCGCAAGCGTTTTGCCGGCACCCGGGCTGGCCTGGGGCTGACCCTGTTCGGTCTGCTGTGGCTGGCCGGCACCACCGCCAGCGGCTACCCCACGGCCATGGTCGGTGTCGATCTGGAAGGTCGTTCCAACCTGCTGCCGCCCACCCTGGCGCTGATTGGCGTGATGTGGGTGCAGGTCGGCCTGGTCCTGCTGTGCGAACGCCCCATGCGCTGGTTGCTGAACAGAAAGCGTGCCGCCGCCACCGTTACCTTCCTGGGCGCACTCGGCATGCCGCTTTACCTGTGGCACAAGCTGGCCGAGTTGCCCGCGGCCTGGATCGGTGAACGACTGGGTGCGCCCATCGATGCCGGCGTACCGGGCGACCCGGGCTTCTGGGCCGGGCGACTGGTCTGGATTGCCCTGTGCATCGCCATGGTCGCGCCGGTGCTGGCGGCGGTGGTCAGTTTCGAGTTGACCCGCAAGCGCGATGTCGCCCCCGCGACCGCGACTGCGCCGATTCTCGCGGGAGGATTTGCGCTGATGGCCGGGCTGATCGTCGCGCTTACGACCGGCGCCCTGCCCGGCGCCCTGATCGGACTGGTGGGGATTGCGATCGCGTCATGGCTGCTGCGGGCGCATCCGCAGCCATCGGATCATTGTTAACCCGGCAAGGCATTCGTTGCACGGCAATCCATTTGATTGCCGTGTCAATAACCCGACAGCGCACACCGCGACTGAATGCGATCTACATTCTTGCCCGGCCCATAACCGCATGGCTCAACAGAGCGGCTGCCCCCTGCTGTCTCAGGACGGCCGTGCCCCCGAGGCGCTGGTTCGGGGCGCAAGCCCGTGTTTCTGGCGATACATCTCGCCATCGGCCTGGTTGAGCAGATCGGTCACCGAGGCGGTGTCGTCATTGAACAGCGTGACGCCGATGGCGGCGCTGGTAACGACACTGGACTCACCGAACTCGAATGGCTCCTCGAGAGCGGCATGGATGCGAGCGGCGACCATGTCGACATAGCGGCGGGCGCGGAAGGCCTGCTTGCCGGCACCCTCGATCAGCAACACGAATTCGTCACCCCCAAGCCGGGCCAGGGTATCGGTCTGGCGCACCTGCTGAAGGATACGGGCAGCCACTTCCTCGAGCAGGCGATCGCCGATCTCGTGACCGAATGTATCGTTGACCTGCTTGAAGCCGTTGAGATCGATGAACAACAAGGCGGCATGGTTGTGCTCGCGCACGCAGCGCGCCTGGGCCTGCTCGATGCGGTCGAACAGCAGACGACGGTTGGGCAGGTGGGTGAGCGGGTCGGAAAATGCCAGCTCGCGAATATGATTCTCCAGTTGCTTCTGCGAGGTGATTTCGGTCGAAATACCCAGCAGCCCCAGCACCCGCTCGGGGTCCTTGCGATCGTAAATGGGAGTCTTGACCTCCAGATAGACGCGCTGGCACTCACCGTCGTCGGCCACGATTTCCTCGAAAGTGCTCTCGCCCGCCAGGACCTTCCGATCAACGGCCTGCAAGTGCCGGACCGTCTCGGCCGGGAAAAAGGCCGTATCGTCGAGCCCGCACAGCTCCCGGTCCGTGCAGCCGAACAATTCCAGCGTCTTGCGGTTGGCGTAGACGTAACGGGATTTCCGATCCTTCATGTACACATGAATCGGAATCCGGTCGAGGGTCTCATACAACTGGTCCAGCCTGAGATTCCTGAACCAGTCGTCGATCGTGTTGGCGTTCGGCATGACGGTGCCCGTTCCCCGGCAGGATGGATTCCACGCTCGCAACAAGTGCGCCCCCGAGACACCGCGATTGTACCACTCATGTGATGTATATCACATATTATTTTTCAGAAGGTGAACCAAATCAGCTGGCGCGAATATCAGCCCGCCGCGCCGAATTCGGACAGCTGATCGATAACCCGCGAGCAGACCAGCACATCGTCAACCATCTTGCGCAGGTTGTCCTCCAGCTTGGATTCGGAAACCAGCACATGCCCCACATCCGGAAAGGAGCGCTCGCGCAGACTGCGTAGACGTCCCGCTTCGGACAGATCAAGCGTCATGTAGAAGGCGTCGTATTTCATACCGGCACTGAGTCGGGAATGATTGGTGAAGGGCATGGGGCCCATCGCCTCGTCGATGGCGAGCACCGCCTGCCGCCAGTCTTCGGGGAACAAGACATCGAGCTGCTCGCTGTCCAGCGCCTGCCCGTCATCGGTACTGACCAGGAACCGCTCATCGAATGCCTTGTTGCCGGTCGGCACGGCCCGCTTGCCGAAAGCCTTGGCGAACAGACCGAAGTTGGGCCGGATGTACAGGCCGGGCTCGAAGTTGGCCTGTGTCTGGATGCGCAACATAAACCCCTTGAAGACCTTGCTGTCGCTGTTGTTGCCGCCACCGGCGCGCAGGTTGGCATGGACCATCTCGAATCGTCGCCCGCGATACTCGCCGCGCAGCATGTGCTGCACCTCGCCCCGGCTCCACCGGCCCACCAAACCCAGTGTCGTGTAGGGCTTGACGAAATCCCGGCTGGCGTCGGCCCGATATTCCATCTCGCCATCGAACTGCTCGCAGATCTCGGGCACCAGCACCTCGGCGACCCGCGTCCGCCAGCGTTCCTGGCGGCTATGCGCGAATCTCAACACCACGACAACACCGATCATGAGCGGAAACACGCCGATCGACGCGGCATTGGCACCGGCGACCGAGGCAAGAGCGATAGCCGCGGCAATGACTGCCACCAGAGTCACCGCACCGATGAAGAAAAATAGTTTCAGCAGCGACTGTCGGGTCTCCTGGCGCTCCTTTTCGAGTTCAGCGAGTTTCGGCTGCAGTCGCTCGACGAGCTGGGCGGAATCGGTTCGATCCGGGTTCTTGTTGTCAGTCATGTATCTCCTTGTCGATTGCTTTTCCGATCAATTGATTGCGGGCAGGCGGGAGTCAATCCCAGGATCTGAAAACATCGCCATCGGCACGGCCGGTCCTGCGCCTGGC
>SLIA01000067.1 GCA_007135935.1 Wenzhouxiangella sp. | reverse complement strand
GGTGATCACGGTGACCACCGCAAGCACGGCCAGCGCCACTATCAATTCGTTGGTTCTTTTCATCCTCGATTCACCATGTCAATGTTCATTCACCGCTCCAGGCCGAACGCGGCCGGAGATTTCTCTTGAGCAATTCGGCCAGTTCGAGCCGCTCCTGCACCGGCAGGAAGGATCCAATGACCTGGCGACGACCCTGGCAGGCCACCACGACCTGCCGCTCGCCCATCGGTCGTTCTTCGACTTTCACTCGCAGCCAGGCTGCTGGCCATGAGCTCCGATGGTGTCGTCGAGCGTCGTGATGTTCGATGACCACATCCCTGCGGCCGATCAGGATCTGTTCCCGGGCCCAGTTGCCACGCCAGGCAAGGCGCAAACACCAGCCCACCAGGACCAGGTGAATGATCGCCGCCAGCATGATGGGCCACATGCCCATGATCGTTATCGCCAGGGCAAGTGCCAGAACGACGGCGCTGATGCCCAGGAAAACCGCGGCCAGCCGATCCAGCGTCATCGAGAGGTTGGAGCGGACTTCGATGACGGTGAGGTCATCATCGGCCTGACTTTTCTGCACCTCGATCACGGTGGCGGGACGGGCCCGGTTTGATTTTGGTCAATATTCTAGCGCAAGCGCTTGTCCCCGGGTAAGCCCAATTTGAGCAAACGGACGGACGGTCGAAGTGGTATCGCGCGCACATCAACCGGTGACAGCCCGAGAGTCGCTTCGGTTACACTTGTCCGGTCAAGTTCCCGCACATTCTGCCGAGCCTTATTCCCAATGAACGAAACTGCCCCGAAATTCGTCATTTCGCAACCGCTGGAAGCCGATGCGCTGCGCCAGGCCATGGACGACGCGTGGCTGGTCGACGAAACCGAACACGTGCGCTTTCTGCTCGAACAGGTCAAGATCGATGAGACCCGCAGCAACGTAGTGCGTGAACGTGCGCTCGATCTGGTGCGCCGGGTGCGCGAGCGCAGTCGCGATGCCGGTGTCATGGAAGCGTTCATGCGCGAGTACGACCTGTCCTCGGAAGAGGGCGTGACGCTGATGTGCCTGGCCGAGGCGCTGCTGCGCATTCCCGACAATGACACGGCCGAGAAACTGATTTCAGACAAGCTTTCCGATGCCGATTGGGAATCGCATCTGGGCAAGAGCAGCTCGGTATTCGTCAATGCCGGCACCTGGGGACTGATGCTCACCGGCAAGATGGTCAGCGTGAGCGATTCGACGAAGCGTGACCTGGGGTCCACGCTGGCGAAAATCGCCAACAAGTCGGGCGAGCCGGTGGTGCGTCTGGCCATTCGCCAGGCGATGCGCATCATGGGGCACCAGTACGTCATGGGCCGCACGATCGGCAAGGCCATCGAGCGCTCGCGCAAGAAGGAAAACCGTCGTTTTCGCTACTCCTTCGACATGCTCGGCGAGGCGGCGATGACCGCCGAGGATGCCGAGCGCTACCGCCAGTCCTATCGCGACGCCATCGAGGCCATCGGCCGGTCGACCAGCGACGATAACGTGTTTTCGGCCCCGTCGATCTCGGTCAAGCTTTCGGCCCTGCACCCGCGCTACGAGTTCACCAAGCGCGACCGGCTGATGGAAGAGCTGGTGCCGGTGGTGCGCGACCTGGCCTGCCTGGCGCGCGAGCACAATATCGCGCTGACGGTCGATGCCGAGGAGGCCGATCGTCTGACCATATCGCTCGATGTGTTCGCGGCTGTACTGGAATCGCCCGAACTCAAGGGTTGGGACGGCTTTGGGCTGGCCCTGCAGGCCTACCAGAAGCGCGCCTGGGCGGCGATCGACTGGCTGGCCGACAAGGCCCGCAACAGTGGCCATCGAATTCCCATTCGCCTGGTCAAGGGGGCGTACTGGGATACCGAGATCAAGCTGGCCCAGGTCGAGGGTCTGGACGGTTACCCGGTCTTCACGCGCAAGATCAACACCGACCTATCCTACATTGCCTGCGCCGACAAGCTGCTGGGCATGAAGGATGCATTCTATCCGCAGTTCGCCACGCACAACGCCCATACCATCTCGGTCATCGCCGAGCTGGCCGGCGACAATCGGGAGTACGAGTACCAGCGCCTGCACGGCATGGGGCAGCAACTCTACGAGGAGGTGCTCGACAACGATGCCTACAACGGTCAGTGCCGTGTGTATGCCCCGGTCGGCAACCACAAGGATCTGCTGCCCTACCTGGTGCGCCGCCTGCTGGAAAACGGCGCCAATACCTCGTTTGTCAACCGCATCGTCGACGAAAAACTGCCGCCGGAAGAGGTGGTCGACGATCCCGTCGGCGAGGTCCGGTCGCTTTCGACCATCCCGCATCCGAAAATTCCCCTGCCGGCCGACATTTACGGCAACGGGCGGGTCAACAGCCGTGGCCTCAATTTCCCGCAGGAGAGCGTGCTCAAGCTGCTCAAGCAGGAGATGGAAGCCGCCGATTCCGGACAGTGGCAGGCACGCCCGCTTGGCGAAAACGTGCCCGATGCCGATGCCCGCGAAACGCGAAAGGCCTTTTCCCCGGCGGATCGGGGACGCTGCATCGGCCAGGTCGCATGGACCGACCCCACGCACGCCGGTCAGGCAGTGGATACGGCGCTGGCGGCCCAGGTCGAATGGGACCGGCAGGGCGCGCATCACCGCGCCGACTTGCTCGAACGGGTCGCCGACCTCTATGAGTCGCACTGTTCGGAACTGATGGCGATGTGCGCGCGCGAGGCCGGCAAGACCCTGCACGATGGTATTGCCGAAGTGCGCGAAGCGGTTGATTTTCTGCGCTATTACGCGCTCCAGGCGCGCAGGCACATGGGCGAGCCCATGGTCATGCCGGGGCCGACCGGCGAGCACAATGAACTGAGACTGCATGGTCGCGGCGTGTTCGTCTGCATCAGTCCGTGGAATTTCCCGTTGGCGATCTTCACCGGCCAGGTCTGCGCGGCGCTGGTTGCCGGCAATGCGGTCATCGCCAAGCCGGCCGAACAGACACCGATCGTGGCCACGCGGGCCGTGGAACTGATGCACGAGGCCGGCATTCCCAAGACTGTGCTGCAATGCCTGCCCGGCGACGGGCGTCTGGGGGCGGCGCTGACCCGCGATCAGCGCATCGCCGGCGTGGCCTTTACCGGCTCCACCGAAACCGCTCACATCATCAATCGCACGTTGGCCGAGCGCACCGGCTCGCTCGCCACCCTGATTGCCGAGACCGGCGGCCAGAATGCCATGATCGTCGATTCCTCGGCGCTGCCCGAGCAGGTGGTCGACGATGTCATCCAGTCGGCTTTTCACAGTGCCGGCCAGCGTTGTTCGGCGTTGCGCATCCTGTGTGTGCAGGCCGATGTTGCCGATCATGTCATGCGCATGCTTGCCGGAGCCATGCAGCAGGTGCGTGTCGGCAATCCCGGTCTGCTGGAAACGGATGTGGGCCCGGTCATCGACCAGGGCCAGCTTGACATGCTTCAGGCGCATGCCGAACGCATGGACCGGGAGGCGAAGTTGATCGCGCGCACCCCGTTGCCCAGTGACCTGCCGGAGGGATACTGGTTTGCGCCCTGTGCCTACGAGATCGAGGATATCGATCAGCTCGGCGGCGAGGTGTTCGGTCCGGTGCTGCATGTCGTGCGCTATCGCTCACGCGACCTCGACCGCCTGATCGACCAGGTCAACGACACCGGCTACGGCCTGACCGCCGGCGTCCACAGCCGCATCGACCGCGCCCAGCAATACATCGCCCATCGTCTGCGGGTCGGCAACAGCTACGTCAACCGCAACATGACCGGTGCCGTGGTCGGCGTCCAGCCCTTCGGTGGCGAGGGTTTGTCGGGAACCGGTCCCAAGGCCGGGGGTCCACATTATGTGCTGCGGTTCTGCACCGAGCGTACGATGACGGTGAATACCGCGGCCGTTGGCGGCAACGCTTCGCTGCTGGCGTTGTCAGATTGACGAGCAGTGAACAGGCGAGAGGTCCGGGGAAGAAGGTGAAGGCCAGTGTCCCGAGGTTGAACGAATCTGCGCGCGCAGCGCAGGTGTGCTGACCATGTACGAGAAATACTTCGATCTCGACGAACGCCCGTTCTCGATTACGCCGAACCCCCGGTTCGTGTACCTGAGTCAGCGTCATCGCGACGCGCTCGCTCACCTGCTCTACGGCGTGGGGCAGGGCGGCAGCGGTGGATTCGTGCAATTGACCGGAGAGGTCGGCACCGGCAAGACGACGCTGTGCCGCGTAGTTCTCGAGCAGATTCCAGAAAACACTCGTATCGCACTGATTCTTAACCCGATGCTGAACCCTGCAGAGTTGCTCAGGGCCGTGTGCGTCGAGTTGGAGATCGATCTGGAAGGGACCGATGGCAGCCTGCAGCAGATCCAGGATCGCCTCAACCGCTACCTGCTCGAGCGCCATGCCGCCGGCGAGAAGGTGGTACTGATCATCGACGAAGCGCAGAACATGAACCGGGAGGCGCTCGAGCAGATCCGGTTGCTGACCAATCTCGAGACGGCCACCGACAAACTGCTGCAGATCATCCTGATCGGCCAGCCGGAACTGCGCGAGCTGCTGGCCCGCGCCGAACTGAGGCAGCTGGCACAGCGCATCACGGCGCGCTATCACCTCGACCCGCTCAATCGCGACGAAACCGAGCACTACATTCGTCATCGCCTGGAGGTTGCCGGTGCGGAACGCTGCCCGTTTACCGCCGACGGATTGCGGGCCATCCACGAAACCTCCGAAGGCGTGCCCCGACTGATCAATATCATTGCCGACCGTGCCTTGATGGCCGGCTATGCCCGCGAAGTCGACCGTATCGGCAGAGGGCTGGTGCGCGCGGCCGCCCGCGAGGTGGCCGGCGAGGAGCCCGAGATGTCGGGCGGCTGGTTGCGCGGTGCGGTGGCTGTCCTGGCCGTGGCGGTCATTCTTGCCGGCAGTGGCGTACTGGGCTGGGCCATCCTGCACGAGCCGGAAGTCGAAGAGGATCACTCCAGGGCGGCCTGGCAACAGATGCTGGCCGAACTGGGGCCGGACTCGGCCTGGTCGGAGATTGCTGCGGCCTGGCCCGGCCTGGAGCGCTCGGATGTGGCCCGCACCTGCACCGGAGACGATGTCGACGAGGTTGCCTGCCTGAACCTGCGCGGCAGCTGGAGTTACATCGTCAATATCGGCCTGCCCGTGGTGCTCGAGCTCAGCCGGCCCGAAGGCGCTCGCGTCCTGATGGCGGGCATGGAAAGCGACAATGTCCTGTTGCGCTACCAGGGCCAGGATTACCGCGTGCCGATCCGCCATCTCGACCGTCGCTGGCTCGGCGACTTTCACGTAGTGTGGCCCGACGATGGCCGCATCCTCAGGCTGGGTGATCGTGGTGAAGACGTCGCCCGCATGAAGGAGCTGGCCGAGCATGTTGACAGTCCGGAATGGACGGGCGGAACCGACGAGCATTATGATGAAGACTTTCGGCGATGGGTGGCCGAGTTTCAGCGTCGCCACGGGCTGATGGACGATGGCCTGATCGGCCCGGCCACGCGCCTGTTCCTGAAAGCGCCGCACGCTGACGCCCCCTCGCTGCTGACCCATCTCAACGGAGGCTGAGACCCGCGTGTCATTCATACTCGACGCCCTGCGCAAGTCCGAAACGCGTCGCCAGATAGGTGAGGTTCCCCGGCTCGACTCCGGCGCCGAGGGGCCGAACGCATCGTCGTCGCGGCGACGCTTCCCGGCGTGGATCCTGCTGGTTCTGCCGTTATCCCTGGCCGCTGTTGCCGCCGGCGTGTTCCTGATGCAGCCGCAGTGGTTGCCACAACAACTGGCGTTCGAGCGCGACGCGACCGTCACGCCTGAGGCAACCGAAGTCACCGAGCCTGGCGACCGCGTCGATGTCGCTGCCGATGCCGATGAGGAGCCGATGGATGTGCCGGTCGTGGCGCAGGTCGAACCGATCGAGGAGGTCGAACCGGCTGAGCCGGTCGAGGAAGAAACCGCCGCTGCGACGGAGGAACGCGACCGCCGCGCCCTGCCTGATCGACGCCGTACACCTCAGCCGGCAACCGGGCAGACCGTTGCGCGCGCAGCCCCGGAACGCGAGCGCATCGTCAGCGATGTCGACGATGCGATGGAAGAGATCGAGCGCCGGGTGGCTCAGACCAGAGAGCCCAGCGAGCGGCCGGAATCGGACCGACGCGATGTGGAACCGCCGGTTGCCGAGCGCGAGCAGGCCGACCGCCGGCGGATTGCCGCCCCCGACGAAGCCGGCGACGAAGTGGTGGAGCCGGAATGGCGCTCGCAGACCGCCGAATACGTGCGTGCCTGGGAATTGCCCCTGTCGGTCCGGCGCAGCCTGCCCGACCTCAAGCTCAGCATTCATGTGTTCTCGGCCGAGGAAGACGGACGTTTCGTCCTGATCAACGGCGAGCGCTATGTGCCCGGTGATTCGCTGGGAGAAGGCGCGCGCCTGGTCGATATTCGCCGCGAGGGCGCCATCGTCGATTATCGCGAGCACCGGTTCCTGCTCGAGCCGTGATTGTTCAGCGGCTGTCGTCGCCCAGCCGCCGGGAAGCGCTGTGGCCCTGGATGCTGGTGCTGCTGGGCATCGTCTGTTTGTCGATGAAGACCGGTTACGCGCTGCTCGAGCCGCGCCTGGCCGAGGCCTGGCTGCATTTCTGGGGCTTTGTGCCGACCGAGGTCAACGAAGTGCTGGCGCGCGGGCCGGGGGCGTGGCTGGATCAGCATCTCCTGGGCCTGGTAACGGCTCTGTTCGTGCATGCCGAGTGGCTGCATCTGATCGGCAACCTGGCCTATCTCTGGGTATTCGGTATCGCCGTGGAGCGGGCCATCGGTCACTGGAGCTTTTTTGCACTGTTCCTGGTTCTGGGCAGCATGGCCAACCTGGCAGTGGCCTGGCAGATGGGCGATGCGGCCATCCCGGTCATCGGTGCCAGCGGCGGTGTATCGGCCATCATCGGCATTTATCTCGGGCTGTTTCCCAATTGCCGCATGGGGTTGTGGATTCCGCTGGGGCTGTTCCTGCAGTTTGTCCGCGTACCGGCGCTGCTGGTGATCGGTTCATGGTTTATCCTGCAGTTGCTCTACAGCGCTTTCGGCCCCATGTCCGGTGCCGTGGCCTGGTGGTCGCACGTGGCCGGTTTCATCGGCGGCCTGGCCGTGGCGCTGTTCCTGCGCCTGTTTTCCGGCATCTCCAGCGCCCCATTCCACGATGACTGACTCAGGGAGCGTCATGTACAAGATTTCCTTTCTCAACCAGGGCAAGGTCTACGAGTTGTTCGCCCGAAAGGCCTGTGGCAGCGAGCTGTCCTACGGCTTCATCGAGGTATCCGAGCTGGTGTTCGACGGGGACGACTCGGTCGTGATCGACCCGACCGAAGAACGCATGCGCGAAGAGTTCGCCGATGTCGAGGTGCTGCACATTCCCATGCACTCGGTCATCCGCATCGAGCAGGTCAGGAAACGCGGCACCTGCGTGATTCGCGACTCCAAGACCGGCGAGAAGGTCACGCCCTTGCCGGTCGACGGCCCGCGTCGAAAACGCTGATCGAGGGTCGGTGGAGTCTGGTCGCGATGCGGGTGCTGTGCTATGGTTCCCCGCTGTTGCAAGACGGAGAGCCTAATGTACCGGACTTTCGCTCCAGTCCTGACCGGGCTGATGCTGTTGACCACGGCGCTGGCCGCATCGGCCGGCCCCGATGAACCCAACCCCGGCGACGCATTCTGGAATCACCTGTCTGACCTCTGCGGCAAGGCATTCGCCGGCGAAATGACTGGATTCAGTCGTCCGTCCGACGATGGCTGGCTGGACCGCGAAGTCGTCATGCACGTGCGCGAATGCAGCGACGAGGAAATTCGCATCCCGCTGCACGTGGGAGACAATCGATCGAGGACATGGATCGTCAGCCGCACGGCCGACGGCTTTCGCCTCAAGCACGATCACCGCCATGCCGATGGCTCGGAGGAGACGGTTACCTGGTACGGCGGGCACACCACCGACCCGGGCCGCTCCTGGCGTCAGACCTTTCCCGTCGACGATTTCTCCAAGGCGCTGTTCCTGGCCAACGACCTCGAGGTCTCGGTGGGCAACTTCTGGTCGATGGAGGTCCATCCCGGAGAGAAGTTTGCTTACGAACTGGTGCGCACGGGACGCGTATTCCGGGCCGAGTTCGATCTCACCAACCCGGTCGAGGCGCCGCCGGCGCCCTGGGGACACGAATAACCGCCTGTCATCCGGCAGGCTCGTCTGACATTTCGGGGAAGCTGAAAACATCATGAGCCAGAACAACAACGAGGGGCAGGGCGCCTCACCGAATCCTGATCTTCACAAGGTCCTTCCAGGCGAGCGCACCCTGCTCGAGCGTGCGCTGAATTTCATCGAGGTGGTCGGCAACAAGCTGCCCGATCCGGCCGTCCTGTTCTTCCTGCTGATGATCATCGTCTGGGTGATGTCGGCCCTGCTCGCGCCGGTGCAGTTCGCCGCCGAGCATCCCACCACGGGAGAACCCATCCGCATCGTCAACCAGCTGGCCGGCGACGAGATGGCCCAGTTCCTGGTCAACATGGTGCACGTGTTCGTCAACTTCGCACCACTGGGCATCGTGCTGGTGGCCCTGCTCGGGGTCGGCGTGGCCGAGCACACCGGCTTCATCAATGCCGGGTTGAGAAAGATGCTGGGCTGGACATCGGTGAGGCTGCTCACGCCCATGCTGATCCTGGTCGCGATCATCAGTCATACCGCGGCCGATGCCGGCTACGTGGTGGTCATACCACTCGGGGCAGTCATATTCTATGCCGCCGGAAGGCACCCGCTGGCCGGTATCGCGGCAGCCTTTGCCGGCGTGTCCGGGGGCTTCTCGGCCAACTTCATCCCGTCGGCCATCGACCCCATGCTCGCCGGCATCACCGAAGAGGCCGGTCAGGTGCTCAATCCCGACCTCTACGTCAACCCGCTGGCGAACTGGTTCTTCATGGCCGCTTCCAGCCTGGTGGTCATCGGCGTGGGCTGGTGGCTGACCGACAAGATCATCGAGCCGCGCCTGATCAAGGACACCCCGGTCGACGGCGACATGTCGGACATGCCGACCATGGAGCCGCTGTCGAAGGACGAATCTCGCGGCCTGTTCTGGGCAACCACCAGCATCGTCGTGGCCATCATTCTCCTGACCGCGGCGGTGCTGTGGCCCGATTCGCCACTGCGCGATCCCGATCCGGCACTGGCTTTCCATGAGTCGATCACCTCGTTCGGTGCACCGCTGATGCGCTCGATCGTGCCGCTGATCTTCATCCTGTTCCTGATCCCCGGCATCGTCTACGGCTATGCTGCCAGGACGATCAACGGTCACCGCGATATCATCACCGGCATGAGCAAGGCCATGGAGTCGATGGGCTACTACATCGTCATGGCCTTCTTCGCCGCGCAGTTCATCGCCGCTTTTTCCAATTCGAATCTCGGTATTCTCGTCGCCGTCAACGGTGCCGAGTGGCTGAGCGAGATGGGACTGCCGGCACAGCTGACCATCGTCGGCATCGTCGCGCTGAGCTGGGTGGTCAACCTGTTCGTGGGTTCGGCCTCGGCCAAGTGGCTGATCATCGCGCCGATCTTCGTGCCCATGCTCATGCAGCTCGGCATCTCGCCGGAGCTGACCCAGGCGGCCTATCGCGTGGGTGACTCCACCTCCAACATCATCACGCCGCTGCTGCCGTACTTCCCGCTGATCGTGGTGTTCTGCAAGCGCTACTTCACCGGTGCCGGCATCGGCACGCTGATCTCGATGATGCTGCCCTACGCCATTGCCCTTTCCATTATCTGGACGGCTTTCCTGCTGCTGTACTGGTTCATCGGCCTGCCGCTGGGCCTGCAGGCGTCCTATACCTATCCAGGTTGATGGTAAAGCGCGTGCTCCGGTCGGTCTGCGACCGGAGCCGCGATTGGCGGGTCAGGGCAGCGTCAAGGGCAGACCCTGCTCGGCATGCTTGATGGGTTCCGGCGTTTTCCGCGGCCTGAGCAAGCGGGAAACCGGGACCAGCTCGACGTCTTCCTGCCCCAGTTTTTCCACGGCCTGGCCCAGAAATTCGATGGTTTGCCGATGCGGATGGCCGATGGCAATGGCGAAGCCGCGCTGCCGGGCCTGATCGAGCAGTTGTTGCCACGCCGATTCGATGGCCTCGGGCGAGCGGTCGTGATCCAGAAACACGTGACGTCTGGCCGTGGCCAGGCCGGCCTGCCGTGCCTGTTTTTTCAGTCTTGAGCGGGGAGTGGTCCGACTGTCGACCACGAACAGGTCGACACCGTCGATTCGCTCGAGCAGGGTAATGCCGGCGACCAGGCGCCGAACGGCCTCATCGTCTGAGGTGAAACGGCTGCCCTGGTGATTGTTGATGCCTACAGCCCGGTCGACCCGTCCGACCGCCCAGCGCAGGTGATCGGCCATGCGCGCCGGTGACCATTCGGGGTCGACGCAGGTGGCCGCGAACTCGCAATTGTCGTGGTTGACGCCCGACAGCGGCAGGTGGATGAGAATATCGCGCTGCTGGTCAGCGGCCCGCCGCGACAACTCCGGCGCCAGCGGCCCGTCCGGAATGATGGCCACGCCAATGCGCCGGTCCAGAGAGAGCACATCGTGATCATTGACTGCCAGGTAACCGAGGTCGTCGATGATGACGGCAATCCTCGGGACATCGGCGATCGCGCCGCTCAGCCAGCCGGCTGCCAGCAGCACGGCCACGACGCGTCTGACTCCCCCGGGCACCCCCATGGCAGCGGACTCAATGCGCCTGCATGCGGGTGATGCTGGCCAGCACCCGCAGCGCGTCGGCCAGCATGGGATCGTTGCGCGAGAACTCGTCGAATTCATCGTCGGCCTCGAACCAGCCACCCAGATGGCCCTCGGTGTCGGCCTCCCGTCTGCGGCGATCATTGCCGGCAATCTCATCGCGGTGCGTGGCCGAACTGTAGACATCCGGTTGCAGGCCCCGGGCCTGAATGCGGTCACCGGACGGGGTGTAGTAGAAGGCCGTTGTCAGGCGAATGGCCGAACCGTTGGGCAGGGGCCAGACCGACTGAACCGAGCCCTTGCCGTAGGTCGGTTCCCCGACCAGCATGGCTCGGCCGTGATCGCGCAGCGCTGCGGCCAGAATCTCGGAGGCCGAGGCCGAACCGCCATCGACCAGAACCACCATGGGCACACCGACCATTCGCTCTGCCGGGCCGGTGTGATACTCCCCCGGCTGCGCCATGCCACGGCCTTCGGCGGTCACGACCAGCCGGGCAGGCAGGAACAGATCGGCGACCGTGATCGCCGACTGCAGCATGCCGCCGGGGTTGTCGCGCAGGTCCAGGACCAGCCCGGGCGGCGACTGCTCGTCATTGTCCAGTGGGGCCAGCAGGTTTTCGAGCTCATGGCGGGTGGTCTGCTGGAAGCGCCGGATGCGAACGTGCTTGAAGCCGTTGGCCAGGGCCGACATCTGCACGCTCTCGCGTTCGATCAGTGCCCGCGTCAGGGTCATGGCCAGTTCATCGGCCTGTTCGGAGCGGTGAATTCGCAGGGTGATTTCGGTGCCGGCCGGGCCGCGCAGCAGGCTACCGGCGCGTTCTAAATTGTCCGGTTCGAGGTCGATTTCGTCGATGCCGATGATGCGATCGCCGGTCTCGATACCGGCGGCGGCTGCCGGCGTGTCGTCGAATACCGAGACCACGCGCAGGTGGTCGTCGAACGAGCCCACCTCGATTCCCAGTCCGCCGTAGCGCCCGATGGTCTGTTCTTCCAGGGTGTGCAGTTCATCGGCGCTCAACCAGCGCGAATGCGGGTCGAGGCCGGCCAGCATGCCCTGCAGGGCGGCCTCGAAGAGCTGGCGGTCGTCGACCTCCTCGACGTACTGATCGCGGATATAGCCCCAGGCCTCGGTGAAAGCGCGCAGATCCTCGAAGCTGATCGGTGAATCGGCCTCGGCGTTTCCAGCCTGTGCCGGAAGAGACAGCACGAGGCTTGCGCAAAAAAGAACGATGCTTGTCTGTTTCATGACAATGCCCCTGGCGGCGCGGCATGAATGGCGAATGGTCATGGCCATCATCGGCCGGAGCACTTCAACGGTCAACCCAGCCAACGGGGTCGAGCGGCCGGCCTTCGTGGCGCAGTTCAAAGTATATCCCGGCTTCGCTGACTCCGCCGCTGTTGCCCACGGTGGCCACCGTTTCGCCCGGATTGACCCAATCGCCGACATCGCGCAGCAGCGACTCGTTGTGGGCGTACAGGCTCATGTAGCCATCGCCATGATCGACGATCAGGATCAGGCCGTAGCCTCGCAGCCAGTCGGCATACGCGACCCGGCCGTGAGCGATGGCCTGCACCGGTTCGCCGGCCTCGGCCCGGATCAGCCATCCGCTCCACTGCATGTCGCCGCCGCGGCGGTCTCCGAAACTGCGCACCACCGATCCCTGCACCGGGACGGGCAATTCGCCGCGCAGCTCGGCAAACGGGGCGACATCGAAATCCGGGGGTACATCGGCCAGTGCGGTGGCGAGTTGTTCGAGCAGGTGGCTGAGTTCAGCGGCATCTTCCTCGAGGTCGTCGATTCGCTCGCGGTCGTCGCGAATGCGGCTTTCCAGCTGCGCCAGGGCGCGCTCGCGTTCGCTCTGGGCCTGTTCCAGTTCGGTCAGCTCGGTTTCCTGGCGATCGAGCAGTCGGCGTTGCTGTTCATGCTGCTCGTCGAGGTCGCGGCCGGTTTGCATCAGTGCCTCGAGAGACTCGTTGAGCCGATCCATGACATCGAGGCGGGCACGAGTCAGGTAGCCATGGTAGGCCAGCTGCCGTGACAGGCGCCGCGGGTCGTCCTGGTTGAGCAGCATCTTGAGCCGTGAATCAGTGCCCTGGCGGTAGGCCACGGCCAGTTGACGCGCCAGCGCCTGGGCGTGCTCGCCGGATTCCTCTTCCAGTTCGCCGCGTCGCTGTTGCAGTTGTTCGATGGCCTCCTCGGTCTGCTCGAGAGAAGTGGCGGTCGAACGCACCTGACGCCGGGCTGATGACACCCGGCGTTCGGCATCAGCCAGCTCTTCCAGGTGGCGATCGCGCTCACCGAGGTTGCGATCCAGGCGCTGCTGAATGGCCTCGATTTCCTGCCTGAGCTCGTCGAGGCGGGCCTCGATCTCCTCGGGCGAGCGCTCGTCCAGCGCCAGGGCGATCGCTGATGTCAAAGCGACCAGCAACGCGATTGCCACCCGCAAAGTCTTCAGTCCCGTCCCCCCGCTCGCTGTCGCAAAAGGAACGGGAAGAACAGGCCATAGAGGCACACAGGACACGGAGAAAGGAGGCGACTTGCTGATTGTTCTCTGTGTCCTGTGTGCCTCTGTGGCGAATTCCGGGGCTTGTTCCATGAGCGGGGCTCGATCAGCCCGGATCGATCAGCGACCTGCCGGTCATTGGCGCCGGTATCTCCAGTCCCAGCAGGGTAAGCATGGTCGGAGCGATATCGCGCAGGCTGCCGACTTCGAGCATTTCCACCGATCGGGGTCCGACATACAAAAATGGCACCGGATTGGTGGTGTGTGCCGTATGCGGCTGACCATTGTCCGGATCGGTCATTTGTTCGACGTTGCCGTGATCGGCGGTCACCAGCATTTCCCCGCCGGCACGCCGCACGGCTTCGTCGACTTTTCCGAGCAGCCCGTCGACCGCCTCGACCGCCTTGACCGCGGCCTCGAACACGCCGCTGTGCCCGACCATGTCGGGATTGGCGACATTGCAGATGATGACCGGGTAGTCGCCGCTGTCGATGGCCGCGACAAGTTCGTCGGTCAGTGTCGGTGCGCTCATCTCGGGCTTGAGATCGTAAGTGGCGACGTCGGGCGAGGGGATCAGTTTGCGCTCCTCGCCGTCAAAGACCTGCTCCTCGCCGCCGTTGAAAAAGTAGGTGACATGGGCATATTTTTCGGTCTCGGCGATGCGCAGCTGCCGCAGTCCGGCTGCGGCCAGCTCGGCACCGAGCAGATGGTCGTGGCTGACCGGACCGAAAGCGACGTCCGTATCCAGGCTGTCCTGGTAGCGGGTCATGGTCGCCATGCAGGCCAGTCGAGGACGACGCGCCTGAAAGCCGTCGAAATCCGGCGAGACGAAAGCACTGGTGAGCTGACGCGCGCGGTCGGCGCGAAAGTTGATGAAGACCACCACGTCGCCGTCCTCGACACGGCGCCCATCACCGACGACGGTGGGCACGACGAACTCGTCGTCTTCGCCGCGTTCGTAGGCCTGCCGGAGCGCCTCCGAGGCGCTGTCGCAGCGATGCTCGGCCTCGGCCTCGACAATGGCGTTCCAGGCCTTGTGTGTGCGCGCCCAGCGCTGGTCGCGATCCATCGCAAAATAGCGCCCGCTGACGCTGGCGATGCGGGCACGGTCGTGACCGTCGACGGCCTCCTCGAGACGGGCAATCGACGCCTCGGCGCTGCGCGGCGGCATGTCCCTGCCGTCGAGAAAGGCATGCACGGCCACCTCGGGCGCACCCTTTTCCAGGGCCAGTGCAAGCGTGGCCAGCAGATGATCCTCGTGACTGTGGACGCCGCCGGGCGAGAGCAGCCCCATGATGTGCACACAGCCGCCGCCGTTTCGTGCCTTGTCGATGGCCCCGACCAGGGCGGGGTTGCTGGCGAAGCTGCCGTCGGCGATCGCCTTGCCGATGCGCGTGAGCTCCTGGTAGACGATGCGGCCGGCACCGATATTGAGGTGTCCGACCTCGGAATTGCCCATCTGGCCGTCGGGCAGACCGACCGCTTCTCCGGCGGTTTCGAGCAGGCTGTGCGGGCTTTCGGCCCAGAGACGGTCCCAGTTGGGCGTGTGACCGGTGCTGATGGCATTGTCGGGGGCGGCTTCTCGATGGCCCCAGCCATCGAGAATCAGCAAAACCAGGGGCTGATGATCGGGCATCGGGATCGGCATCCTCTTGAGTTTCGGGTCGATTGTTCCAATTATCCCACAGCCGGGTGGTGGGGTGCTGGCAACGAACCTCTATATCTAGGATAATGGGCGGCTTTGACCCGAGCTGGATTAGGTGATGGAGCGCATTCTCGAGTTCATCGGCAACCACACGATTCTCACCGGCATATTCGGTGTGGTGTTGCTGGCCTGGATCATTTACGAAATCAGCCGCATGACCCGGCAGTGGAAGGAAGTCGATTCGCTCGGCGCGGTGCAGCTGATCAACCGCGAAGATCCGATCATTCTCGACGTGTCCAACAGCACCGACTACGCCAAGGGTCACATCCACGGTGCCCTGCACATGCCGCCGTCGAAGATCGAGGCCGGCAACCAGCAGCTGCTCAAGCACAAGGAGCGGCCGGTGCTGGTCTACTGCAAGAGCGGCCAGGTCTCGCCGCAGATGGCCACGCGGCTGGCCCGGCTCGGGTTCAGCAATGTCAACATGCTCACCGGCGGCCTGACCCAGTGGATCGCCGACCAGCAGCCGGTCACCCGTCACAAGGGGGCGGCCAAATCCGGCAGCGGCAAGACAAAGAAAGACAAGAAGGACAAGAAAAAGTCCCGGAACGAAAGCAATCAGGCCAGCGAGGATAGTTGATCCTCACGCCTGGTACAACCAACGTCAATCAACCCAAGGAAAGCACATCTATCATGGCAGAAGAGAATCAGGGCGCGGCAGGCGCCACCCAGGAAAACCAGCGCCAGGATGCGCAAATGGCCGTCCAGCACGTCTACCTGCGTGACGCCTCCTTCGAGGCCCCCAACGTGCTCGAGCTCGAGCAGAGTAGTGGTCAGCCCGACATCAACCTCAACCTGTCGCAGCGCACCAACCAGATTGCAGACAATCGTTGGGAAGTGGTGCTGTCGGTAACGGTGACCTCCAAGCAGGGCGACAAGACCGCCTTCCTGTGCGAGGTGCATTACGGTGGCATCTTCCAGTTCAACGGCTTCAGCGAAGAGCAGATGCCCTACGTCATCAACGTGGTGTGTCCGAACGTGCTGTTTCCCTACACTCGTACCCAGATCGCTTCCCTGGTTCAGGCCGGCGGTTTCTTCATGCCGCCGCTGCAGCCGATCAACTTCGAAGCCATCTATCGCCAGCGCCTCGAGCGTGCACGCGAAGAAGGCGAGCAGGGCGAGGGTCAGTCCGAGTCCGACAGCTGACCGATGTCCGTATCGGTCGCCGTTCTCGGGGCCGGGTCGTGGGGTACGGCACTTGCCATCCAGCTCGCCCGGCTCGGCCATTCGGTGCGGCTGTGGGCGCGCGATGCGCGCCAGGCCGAGTCCATGCAGAGCGCTCGCATCAACGAGCGCTACCTGCCGGGTATCGAACTGGCCGACAACATCGCCGTTTCAGCCGACTTCGACCGCTGTGTCGAAGGCGTTGATCGCGTACTGCTCGTCACCCCGAGTCATGCGTTTGCCGAAACTCTCGAGCGGCTGGTGCCGTCGCTGTCGGCCGACATCGGGCTGGCGTGGGCCAGCAAGGGGTTCGAACCCGGCAGTGGACGCCTGTTGCACGAAGTGGCCAGCGAGCGTCTGGGATCCGACTTCCCGCTGGCCCTGGTGACCGGCCCTTCGTTTGCCCGCGAGGTGGCCGAAGGCCTGCCCACGGCGGTGACGGTGGCGGCCAACAATCCGGATTTCGGCCATCGCTGGGCCGAAATGCTGCATGGTGCCAGCTTCCGCGCCTACTACACCGCCGATCTGGTTGGCGCCGAACTCGGCGGGGCGATCAAGAACGTGCTCGCGGTGGCCTGCGGCATGGCCGACGGTCTTGGTCTGGGCAGCAACACCCGGGCGGCACTGATCACGCGCGGCCTGGCCGAAATGATGCGCCTCGGGCAGGCCATGGGCGGCGATCCACGCACCCTCATGGGCCTGGCCGGCATCGGCGACCTGGTACTGACCTGTACCGGCGATCTGTCGCGCAACCGACGGCTGGGCCTGGCGCTGGGACAGGGGCGCAGTCGCGAGGAGGCGGTGGCGGAGATCGGGCAGGTGGTCGAAGGCATCAAGACCTCCGAGGAGGTCATGCGGCTGGCCGAGCGCCACGGCGTGGATATGCCCATTTCCGAGCAGGTCCACGGCATCCTGTTCAAGGGATGGAATGCGCGCAAGGGCGTGCAGGTGCTGATGGAACGCGACCTCAAGCGCGAGACCGAATAGCGCGACGTGACTCACGTGGCGGACACGCTGGCCGTGTCCGCCTGATCTTCACTTTCCGGAAATCAACAGGGGCGCCCGGCAGCCGCCGGCGCCCGTAGTGCCGTGTCCGCGGCAGCCGTGAATGAGAGTTGAGTCACAGCCCTTGAACCGAGCGCGCCAAGAGCGTATCGTATTCACCCGGCACAAGATATTGTGCCAAGGGGTAGCGAATGGCACAACGGGTTGTGAACAAGGGGGTGAGCAACCTGTGAATAACAGTCACTATCAGATCATAATCAAGAGGTTGCGGGTATGAGTGTTTCGGCAGAAGACTTATCGGCTGCGCTCCCGGAAATTGCATTTCAGGAAGCATCGCTGGATATCTGGGACAAGAAGTATCGCCTCAAGGCCAAGTCGGGCGAGGTGATCGATCGCGACATCGATGAAACCTACAAGCGCGTCGCGCGCGCGCTGGCCGATGTCGAGGAGTCGCGCGAGGACCGCGAGCACTGGTACCGCGAGTTCCTGTGGGCCCTGCGTCGCGGGGCCATTCCGGCCGGTCGCATCACGTCGAATGCCGGTGCGCTGGAGCACAAGCCGGCGACTTCGACGATCAACTGCACCGTTTCCGGCACCATCAAGGACTCGATGAACGACATTCTCGGCAAGGTGCATGAAGCCGGCCTGACCCTCAAGGCCGGTTGCGGCATCGGTTACGAGTTCTCCACGCTCAGGCCCAAGGGAGCCTATGTATCCGGTGCCGGCGCCTATACCTCCGGGCCGCTGTCGTTCATGGACATTTACGACAAGATGTGCTTTACCGTCTCTTCGGCAGGCGGGCGTCGCGGCGCCCAGATGGCGACTTTCGATGTGGCGCATCCCGACGTGATGGATTTCATCCGGGCCAAGCGCTCCGACGGCGTGCTGCGTCAGTTCAACTGTTCGCTGCTGATCACCGACGATTTCGTCCAGGCCGTGGTCGACG
>SLIA01000318.1 GCA_007135935.1 Wenzhouxiangella sp. | reverse complement strand
GTACACCGGCAAGACCTTGTTCGCCCAATTGATGGATTTTCTGCCCTGGACCACCTTCACTCGGATCGTCAGTCGCTACCAAGGGGACCGCTACGTCAAGTCGCTGTCGTGTGCCCAGCACTTTCGAGTCATGGCATTCGCTCAACTGGCCTATCGCGAGAGTCTGCGAGATATCGAGGTCTGTCTGGCGGCTCAATCCAACAAGCTGTACCACATGGGCTTCAGGCAGCCGATCAAGCGAGCCACCCTGGCCGATGCCAACGCCAAACGAGATTGGCGGATCTATGCCGACTTCGCTCAGCGTCTGATTGCACAGGCCCGAACGCTCTACGCCGACACTCCGTTGGATATTGATTGGGATGGAACAGCCTACGCACTCGATTCGCCCACCATCGATCTGAGCCTGTCGTTGTTCCCGTGGGCGCCGTTTCGAGCGACCAAATCCGCCGTCAAGGTGCATACCCTGCTCGATCTGCAGGGTCACATCCCCAGTTTCATCCATATCTCCGACGGCAAGTGGCACGATGTCAACGTGCTCGACATCCTGCTCATCGAACCCGGCGCGTTCTACATCATGGACCGGGCCTATGTTGATTTCGAGCGACTCTACGCGGTCCATGGCGCTGGCGCCTTCTTCGTCACTCGAGCCAAGAAGAATCTCAATGCGCGTCGGTTGTACTCCAGTCCAGTCGATCGACAGACCGGTATCATCTGCGACCAAACGATCGGGCTCAACGGATATGTTAGCTACAACAAGTACTCGGAGTACATGCGCAGGATCCGCTTCAAGGACCCCGAGACCGGGAAGACGCTGGTATTCCTGACCAATCATGTCACCCTGCCAGCATTGACCATCTGCAGCTTGTACAAGGCGCGGTGGCATGTCGAGCTGTTCTTCAAGTGGATCAAGCAGCACCTGAGAATCAAGCGCTTCTTCGGAACATCCGAGAATGCCGTGAAGTCGCAGATCCGGGTTGCAGTTTCCGTCTACGTGCTCGTGGCGATTGTGAAAAAGCGAATGAATGTCGACGCCTCGCTCTACACTTTGTTACAGATTCTGTCGCTGACCTTGTTCGAAAAAATGCCGTTACAACAGGCAGGTACAAACATCGATAACACTTTCGAGCAGGGCCACAGTGATAACCAGTTGAATTTATTCGGTTATTAACCGGACGCTAGTGATCAGCCCTCTATTTTCTTGAGCCGATACAGCCAGTCCAGGGCTTCACGCGGGCTGAGGTCATCGGGGTCGATGTCTTCGAGAATGTCGCGGACTGGGTCGGGCTCGGTTGCGGTGTCTTGCGTCGTTGCGGCTGCTGCGCCAAACAGGCCCAGTTGCGGGCTGGTGTTTCCGGCAGCCTCGTTCTCCAGCCGGTTCAGGTGTTTGCGGGCCTGGGCGATCACCGGCTTGGGCACGCCGGCCAGACGAGCGACCTGGATGCCGTAGGACTGGCTGGCCGGGCCTTCTCTGACTGAGTGCAGAAACACGATTTCGTCGCCGTGTTCGCGCGCGTCGAGATGGACGTTGGCGATGCCGTCGTGGTCTTCGGCCAGGCGGGTGAGTTCGAAGTAGTGGGTGGCGAACAGGCTGAAAGCGCGCACGTTCAGTGCCAGTTCGGTGGCCACGGCCCAGGCCAGGGCCAGGCCGTCGAAGGTCGATGTGCCGCGGCCGATTTCATCCATCAGCACCAGCGACTGCTCGGTGGCGTTGTGCAGGATGTTGGCGGTCTCGACCATCTCGACCATGAAAGTGGATCGCCCGCGGGTCAGGTCGTCGCCGGCGCCGATGCGCGAGAAGATGCGGTCGATGGGGCCGATGCGTGCCGATCTGGCCGGTACGAATGAACCTGCATGCGCCAGGATGGTGATCAACGCGGCCTGGCGCATGAAGGTGGATTTGCCGCCCATGTTGGGGCCGGTGATGACCAGCATGCGCCGTTCGGGATCGAGGTGGCAGTCGTTGGGGACGAAGGCCTCGTCCTGGACCCGCTCGACCACTGGGTGGCGGCCTTCGACGATGTCCAGTCCCGGTTCGCTGTCGATGGTCGGGGTGGTCAGCGAGAGGGTTTCGGCGCGCTCGGCAAAGGCGGTGAGCACATCCAGGGTGGCCAGGCCGGCGGCGACGATGGCCAGCCGGGCGTGTTCGCCGGCCAGTCGTTCCACGAGTTGTTCGTAGA
Source organism: Wenzhouxiangella sp. (assembly GCA_007135935.1). Classification (GTDB taxonomy): domain Bacteria; phylum Pseudomonadota; class Gammaproteobacteria; order Xanthomonadales; family Wenzhouxiangellaceae; genus Wenzhouxiangella. Next base: position 3,065 of record SLIA01000318.1, on the reverse strand, counting down.
GCGCCTTTTCGCGGGCCAAGGCACGTTCGCGGGCCGACAGCACCTTGTCTTCGAAGGTCTTGAGTTCCTCGGTGATGTAGCGCTCGGCGTTCTTGAGCGTCTGGCGGCGTGAATACTCGGTCGGCACCTTGTCGGCGTGAACCTTGCCGATCTCGATGTAGTAGCCGTGGACACGGTTGAAGCCGACTTTCAGCGTCTGGATGCCGGTGCGTTCGCGTTCCTGCTCCTCGTAGCGCACCAGGAAGTCGCCGGCATTCTGGCTCAAGGCGCGCAGTTCGTCGAGTTCGCCGTCGTAGCCATCGGCAATCACCCCGCCGTCGCGGATGACCATGGGCGGCTGTTCGACGATGGCTGAGCTCAACAGCTCGGCCAGGTCGGGGCAGGGCGCCAGGTCGTCGCGCAACTCGTCGATCAACGGGCTGGTCACCGCTTCCAGTGCCGCTTGCAGGTCGGGCAGGCGGGCCAGGCCCTCTCGCAGGGTAGCCAGATCGCGCGGACGGGCAGTCTTCAACGCGATGCGGGTGAGTACGCGCTCCAGATCGCCCAGGCCGCTGAGCTGTTCGCGCAGGTTCACGTGCGCGGCTGTGTCGATCAGTGCGTCTACTGCGGCGTGGCGCAGACCCAGCTGTTCGCGGTCCCGGAGCGGATGCGTGATCCAGCGCTTGAGCTTGCGGCTGCCCATGGGCGTGGCTGCGGTATCCATCAACCCGACCAGCGTGTGTTCGGTTCGTCCTTCCGGATGGGTATCGATTTCCAGGTGACGGCGGGTGGCGGCATCAAGCACCAGGTGTTCGGCCGCCGAGACCTGGCGCATGCCGGTCAGATGGGGCAATTCGCCCGAGAGCATGTCCCGGGCATAGCCGATCAACGCCCCGGCGGCACCGACCTGGGCGCCGCGTTCGTGAATGCCGAAGCCCGACAGGTCCTGCACGCGGAACTGCCGGCATAGCTCGCGTTCGGCTGATTCGCAATCGAAGGCCCAGGGTGGATGTTCGCGCGTGGCGGCCAACTCGGCCCGAAGCGGAATATCGGCGCCGTCGGGCACCAGGATTTCGGCCGGGCGCAGGCGTTCGAGTTCGGCGGCCAGTTCGGCCAGCCCCGAGGTATTGCAACAGCGCAGCCGCCCGCCCGCCAGGTCCAGCCAGGCCAGACCATAGCCGCTCTTCGCCGGCGCGATGGCCGCCAGCAGCCGCTCGCTGCGCTCTTCGAGCAGGGCTTCCTCGGTGACCGTACCGGGGGTGACGATGCGCACCACCTTGCGTTCCACCGGCCCCTTGGCCGTGTCCGGGTCGCCGATCTGCTCGCAGATGGCCACCGACTCGCCTTTCTTCAGCAGCCGAGCCAGGTAGCCGTCAACGCTGTGATAGGGCACCCCGGCCATGGGAATCGGTTCACCGGCTGACTTGCCGCGATGGGTCAGCGTGATGTCGAGCAGTGTCGCGGCGCGTTTTGCGTCCTCGTAGAACAGCTCGTAGAAATCGCCCATGCGGAAAAACAGCAGAATGTCCGGATAGTCCGCCTTGATCCGGAGGTACTGGCGCATCAGGGGGGTGTGTTGGGGACTGGTTTCGGACATTATTTTTGTCGAGGTTTCAGGATTCAGGGTTCAGGTTTCAGGGGAAACAGTGGGCCAGGCTTTTAGCGGCGTCGTTGTCTTGTCGCTTTGTCGTTTTGACAAACCCACAATTCCAGCTCGCGGCCATGATTCTGTCGAATCGACAAAACGACAAAACGACGAATCGACCAAACGACAAAAGTCACCTCCAACCTCGGAAGCTGCCTATCCCTGAACCCTGAAACCTTGATTCAAACCGTGCATTATATGGGCCATGACAATGCGACATGACGACGAAGCGCTGGCGATGCTGGCCGCCGCGGTGGCCACGGAACTGAAGACGCACGGACACATGCTGGCAACCGCCGAATCCTGCACCGGTGGCTGGATCGCCAAGCTGTGCACCGATCTGGCGGGCAGTTCGGCCTGGTTCGAGCGCGGCCTGGTGACCTATTCCAATGAAGCCAAGCAGGATCTGCTGGGCGTGATGGCGTCCGATATTCACCGCTTTGGCGCGGTCAGCGAGGTGGTGGCCGCGGCCATGGCGCGTGGGGCGATCGAGCACAGTCGGGCTGATATTGCCGTGGCGACCTCGGGGATCGCCGGCCCCGATGGCGGCACGCCCGACAAACCGGTCGGCACCGTGTGCTTTGGCTGGGCTTTACCGGGCGATGTGGTCGAGACGGAGGTCCATCTGCTTCCCGGCGATCGCGACGCGGTCCGACGTGCCACTGTGGCGGTTGCTTTGGAGGGGGTGTTGCGGCGATTGGCGGGATGATTGTTCTTCATGCAAGGTTTCACGGTTCAGGTTTCGAGGTTCAGGTGATTTGAGCGCGCAGGCAGCTTCTTCCGTGCCGACGCGCCGTCTGTTTTTTGCGCTTTGGCCCGATGAGGGTATTCGGGCGGGGATCGTGGCACGGCGTGACTTGCTGAGGCGGGTCAGTCGGCGTCGGGTGCCGGATCACAACCTGCATTTGACGCTGCTGTTTCTGGGGAATCAGCCGGCGGATCGTGTGGGTGCCATTGCGGCGGTCGCCAATGATGTCGCGGTCGCGTCCTGCACCCTGCGACTGGACCGGATCGGCTGGTTTCCGCGGGCGCGTGTGGCCTGGTTGGGCGGTGATGCGCCCGCAGCGCTGAACGAGCTGGTCGATGATTTGAAATCAGCCATGACCGCGCTGGATCTGACCTTCGACGACCGCCCGTTCCGACCCCATGTCACGTTGTTCCGACAGGTGCGCCAGCGCCCGCCACGCCCGGATTTCGAGCCGCTGGACTGGCCGGTGAGCGGGTTTTCCCTGGTCGAGTCGATTTCCGGGCGGCCTTATCAGGTTTTGAGAACGTGGTGTGTAGGATCAGTAGGTGAAAGGTGAGAAGGTGAAAGGTGAAAGGTGAAAGGTGAAAGGTGAAAGGTGAAAGGTGAAAGGTGAAAGGTGAAAGGTGAAAGGTGAAAGGTGAAAGGTGAAAGGCGGAACCCGGAACCCGTTCCTGACGAATCAGAGATTTGCGT
>SLIA01000158.1 GCA_007135935.1 Wenzhouxiangella sp. | reverse complement strand
GGTTTCGCCGACCTGCACCATCCCGAATACTGGGATCTCGGCTGGGTCGAGCATTCACCGCTGGCGGCCGAGTTCCACCGTATTGCCGAGTCCATCGGCAACTCGGTACGTTTCATGGAGACGATTACCGGGGTGACGCCGGGCAGCCTGCGTCGTGTCGATTTCTTTACCTCTCACGAGGCCCTGCACCTGGGCTACGAGCAGGCCTTGACCCGGCAGGTTCCGCGCCAGTGGGGCTGGTTCAACCTTTCGACCCATTTCCCCTGGATTGGCATGCGCACGGCCGATCTCGAAGGTGCGCACGTTGAAATGTTCCGCGGCATCCGCAACCCGGTCGGCATCAAGGTCGGTCCGGGCATGACCAAGTCCTGGCTCAAGGGGCTGATCCGCACGCTCAATCCCGACAATGAGGCCGGTCGGCTGGTGCTGATTCATCGCATGGGGGCCAGCCAGGTCGCCGACAAGCTGCCGCCGCTGATCGAGGCGGTGCGCGAGACCGGCTCGCCGGTGCTGTGGATATGCGATCCGATGCACGGCAATACCGAGTCCACCTCCGACGGGGTCAAGACACGGCGCTTCGCCAATATCGTCTCGGAGGTCGAGCAGTCCTTCGATATCCACGCCGCTAGCGGTTCACGCCTGGGCGGCGTGCACCTGGAGCTGACTGGCGAGAACGTGACCGAATGCATCGGTGGCGCCAGGGCGCTGGACGAGGAAGACCTCAAGCGCGCCTACAAGACCACGGTCGATCCGCGCCTGAACTACGAGCAGGCGCTGGAGTTGTCGATGCGGGTGGTTCAGAAGCATCGCAGTCTGGCCTGATCCGATGGCCTGAACGCCTGTTCGGCGTTCAGGCCGGGGAGAGTGGTAGAGGAGAAGAGGGGGAGAGGGTAGAAATTCAATGGGCTACTACTGCCCTTTCTTCCGTCTCCCGCCTTGCCTTCTTCCCCTCTATCCTTCTACCCCTCTTCCCAGAGCTGCTCGTCAGAGCAGCTCCTCACAGCAGTTCCTTCACCGCCTCGCGCTCCTCGCGCAGTTCCTTGTCGGTCGCGTCCATTCTTGTTCTTGAAAAATCATTGATTTCAAGTCCCTGAACGATCTTCCAGGAACCGTTCTCGCAAGTGCAGGGGAACGAGTAGATTACGCCCGGTTCAATGCCATAGCTACCATCGGACGGCACGGCCATGGATACCCAGTCGTCACCGTCGGTGCCCAGGGCCCAGTCGCGGATGTGGTCGATGGCCGCACTGGCCGCGCTGGCCGCACTCGAGGCGCCGCGCGCCTTGATGATTGCCGCACCGCGCTGCTGCACCGTGGGGATGAAGGTGCTCTCGTACCAGTCCTGGTCGATCTTGTCGAGTGCCGGCTGACCGCCAACCAGCGTGTGATGCAGGTCCGGGTACTGGGTCGAGGAGTGGTTGCCCCAGATGATCATCTGCTTGATCAGCGAGTGATGCTGGCCGGTCTTTTCGGCCAGTTGTGCCAGCGCGCGATTGTGATCGAGGCGGGTCATGGCGGTGAAGTTTTCCGGCGGCAGGTCCGGAGCGTTGGCCTGGGCGATCAGGGCATTGGTATTGGCCGGGTTGCCGACCACCAGTACCTTGACGTCGCGGCTGGCCACGGCGTTGAGGCTCTTGCCCTGCGGGCCGAAGATCTTGCCGTTCTCGGCCAGCAGGTCAGCGCGTTCCATGCCCGGGCCGCGCGGCTTGGCGCCGACCAGGATGGCGAAGTCGGTGTCCTTGAAACCTTCGTCCAGCTCGGTGGTGGCGACGATGCCGTGCAGCAGCGGGAACGCGGCGTCTTCCAGTTCCATGACCACGCCCTTGAGCGCATCGATGGCCGGCGGAATCTCGAGCAGCTGCAGGATGACCGGCTGGTTGGGGCCGAACATGCCGCCGGAGGCGATGCGGAAGCACAGCTGGTAGCCGATCTGGCCGGCCGCGCCGGTAATGGCGATGCGCACGGGTTCTTTCATGGAAAACTCCTGTTGGAATCGGTTGCGAACGGAAAACAGTCCTTCATTTTAACGGATGAAGGTGGCCGGTTCCGAACAAAGGCCGGGTGTGCGTCATGCCATTCGCGCGCCCGACTATCGCGTCGGTGCGGGTTTCTGGGTTAGTCTTGCAGGATTCCAGAGATTGATGGGTTCTACCCGATGCGCCATTTCATTCTGACGATCCTGCTTTCCACGGCCTTGCCGGTCGCCGCCTTCGATCGCATTACCGGCGATCCGCGCCAGAGTCGTTCCGAAGTCATCGCCGAGCACGGCATGGCGGCTACATCGCATCCACTGGCGACCCAAATCGCCTTGGACATCCTCAAGGGAGGCGGCAATGCCGTGGATGCGGCCATCGCCGCCAATGCCGCCCTGACGCTGATGGAGCCCACCGGGAATGGCCTCGGCGGCGATCTGTTTGCCATCGTCTGGGATGCCGAATCCGAGCAACTGCACGGTTACAACGGCTCCGGCCGGTCGCCGAAAAGCCTGAGCCTGGAGTGGTTCATCGAAAACGAGTACGAGGATATTCCCCAGCGCGGTCCGCTGCCGGTTTCCGTGCCCGGCGTGGTCGACGGCTGGTTCGCCCTGCACGAACGTTTCGGCTCGGTAGGCATGGGATCGATCCTGCAGCCGAGCATCGTTTATGCGCGCAACGGTCATCCGGTGCCGGAGCTGATTGCCTGGTACTGGGAGCGTTCGGTGCCGGTACTGGAAGAGTGGCCGGGGTTTGTCGAGCAGTTCACCATCGACGGTCGCGCCCCGCGCGCCGGCGAGATCTGGAAGAACCCCAATTTTGCCGACACGCTGCAGATCCTGGTCGACGAGGGGCGTGACGGCTTCTACAAGGGGGAGCTGGCCGAGCGCATCGGTGAATTCATGGCCGAGCACGGTGGTTTTCTGACCTACGAGGACCTGGCCGCGCACGAGGGGGAATGGATCGATCCGGTCTCGACCAACTATCGGGGCGTGGATGTCTGGCAACTGCCGCCCAACGGGCAGGGTATTGCCGGCCTGCAGATTCTCAATATCCTCGAGGGCTTCGACCTGGCCTCCTACGGTTTTGGTTCACCCGAGCACATCCACCTGTTTACCGAGGCCAAGAAGCTGGCCTTCGAAGATCGTGCCCGCCACTATGCCGATCTTGACTACATGGAGGTCGATGTCGACTGGCTGATCAGCAAGGAATATGCTGCCGAGCGGCGCGAGCTGATCGACATGGAGTCGGCTGCCGACACCGTCGAGGCCGGACATCCGCCCCTCAACGAGGGCGACACCATCAACCTGACCGTGGCCGATCGTCACGGCAACATGGTTTCCCTGATCCAGTCCAATTACCGCGGCATGGGTTCGGGCATGGCGCCGCCGGGAACCGGGTTTATCCTGCAGAACCGGGGCGAGATGTTCGTGCTCGACCAAGACCATCCCAATACCTTCGAGCCGGGCAAGCGACCGTTTCACACCATCATCCCGGCCTTCGTCACCAGGGACGGCAAGCCCTGGATCAGCTTTGGCCTGATGGGCGGCGGCATGCAGCCGCAGGGCCATGCGCAGATCGTGATCAACATGGTCGATTTCGGCATGGGGCTGCAGGAGGCCGGGGACGCGCCGCGCATCCATCATCGCGGCTCGACCGAGCCGACCGGGCAGGCCATCCAGATGACTGACGGCGGCGAACTCAACCTGGAATCAGGCTTTTCCTATGAAACCGTGCGCGCACTGATGGGCAAGGGGCACAAGGTCGTATGGTCGCGTGGTCCCTATGGTGGCTACCAGGCGATCATGCTCGACCATGAACACGGCACCTACCGCGGTGCCTCGGAGTCGAGAAAGGATGGCCAGGCCGCGGGTTACTGACCTGGCTTGCCTTGCGATTTCCCTGGAACCAGAATTATTGGCGTTCAATCGATGATCCACTAAGGAGAAGAAAATGAGAAAACTGTTGTTGACTTCATTGCTGTGTGCTCCAGTCACACTGGCCTGGGCGAGTCCGCTCGACGAGTACTGGTCCAATCTGGAAAGTCTGTGCGGCAACGCCTACGAGGGTGAGCTGATCCAGCATCCGGAAGGCGAAACCGATTTCGTGGGTCATCGACTGGTGATGCATGTGCGCGACTGCAGCGAGGACCGCATCCGCATTCCCTTCGTGGTCGGTGACGACCTCTCGCGCACCTGGGTGCTGACGCGCACCGAGGATCGCATCGAGCTCAAGCACGACCACCGCCACGATGACGGCACGCCCGAGGAAACCACCATGTACGGTGGCACCTCGACCAACGAGGGGCGCGCCAACGAGCAGTACTTCCCGGCCGACGAGGAAACCCGCCAGGTCATCGAGGCGGCGTTTTCCAACGTCTGGGTGATGCGCGTCTACCCGGATGAAAAGTTCACCTACGGCCTGTGGCGCCTGGGCACTCCGCGCGTCTTCCAGGTCGATTTCGATCTGAGCGAAACGGTCGAGCCGCCGCCGGCGCCGTGGGGCTGGGAAGACTGAAACCCCGGTGAATCCCTACCTGGAAGAAGTCATCGGGCTGCTCGATCTCGAGCAGCTCGAGGACAACCTGTTTCGGGGCGAAAGCCGCGACATCGGTGCACCGCAGGTATTCGGCGGGCAGATACTCGGGCAGGCCCTTTCGGCGGCGCAGCGCACGGTGGAGGGCAGGGCGCCGCACTCGCTGCACGCCTACTTCCTCCGTCCCGGCGATTTCCACTGCCCGGTGGTTTACCAGGTCGAGCGCTCGCGCGATGGCAAGAGTTACGCCAACCGGCGCGTGGTCGCCATCCAGCACGGCCGGCCGATTCTCAACCTGGCGGCCAGCTTTCATGCCGGGGAGCAGGGCTTCGACCACCAGGACAAGATGCCGGAGGTGGAAGGCCCCGAAGGCCTGACCCGTTCGATCGACATCCATGCCAGCATCATCGACCAGGTGCCGGAGAAGATGCGGCGCCTGCTGTCGCACAAGCCGCCATTCGAGTTCAGGCCGGTCGAGCCGCCGAAATTCATCGAGCCCGGTGTGCGGCCGCCGCAGAAGCATGTCTGGATGCGAGCCTGGGACCGGTTGCCCGACGATCCCGAGTTGCACCGCAATCTGCTGACCTATGTTTCCGACTACGAGTTGCTCGGCACCGCCACCCTGCCGCACGAGCTCAACTTCACCACCCGCGTGGTACAGATGGCCAGCATCGACCACGCGCTGTGGTTCCATCGGCCGTTCCGCGTCGATGACTGGCTGCTGTATGCCTGCGATACCCCCTCGAATTTCGGCGGCCGCGGATTTGCGCGCGGCCAGATCTTCAACCAATCCGGCGAGTTGATTGCCTCAACAGCCCAGGAAGGCGTCGTACGGCCCTGGGATCCGTCCCGGCGGAAGCACTCATCACAGAGACACAAGGAACACAGAAAGAAAGACTGATTTTTCTCTGTGCACTCTGTGCACTCTGTGCCTCTGTGGTGCACGCTGCGTTAGTTGTCTCCGTACGGAAAATCGTCCGCTTCGAGCGTTTCGGTGTAGTCGCCGACGCGTTCGTGGGCGATGTCGGTGCGGTGAAAGCGGGCGATGTGGTAGATGGCATCGCCCTCGTTGACCAGTGGCAGGTTGAGGCGGCCGATGACGATGCCGGAGAAGGGTGCGACGACCTCGACCTCTTCTTCACCGAATGGGTCGGAAACCACACCGAGCCGGGTTTCGTCTCGACTGACGCGGTCGCCCAGGTTCACGTAGGCCCGAAACAGCCCGCTTTGCGGCGCACGCACCCAGCTGCTTGACCGTGCCACGGCCGGGGCGGGTGGCGGCTTCTTGCGCGTTTTCGGCAGCATGTTCAACAGCCGCATGACCTGGATGATGCCTTCGACGCCGCCGCGAATGGAAATCTCGTCGAGTCGCAGTGCTTCGCCGGCTTCATAGACCAGGATGGGAATGTCGTGATCCTGGGCCGCACCGCGCAGCGAGCCGTCGCGGATCGCCGAATTGAGCACAACCGGCGTGCCGAACGCGCGTGCCAACTCCATGGCGGCGGGATCGTCGAGGTTGGCCCGGATCTGCGGCAGGTTGGTGCGATGGATCGCGCCGGTGTGCAGGTCGATGCCGTGCGTGGCCTGACTGACAATCTCGCGCATGAACAGCCTGGCGATGCGTGCTGCCAGCGAGCCCTTTTCGGAGCCGGGGAAGCTGCGGTTGAGGTCACGCCGGTCGGGCAGGTAGCGGCTCATGTGGATGACGCCATGCAGGTTGACGATGGGTACCGCGATCAGCGTGCCCCTGATGCGCCTGAGCGCGGGCACCTTGAGCAGGCGGCGGATGATTTCCACGCCATTGAGTTCATCGCCGTGGATGGCGGCTGATATGAACAGCACCGGGCCGGCCTGGCGACCGCAGATCACCTGGACGGGCATGGTGGTGGGCGAATGGGTATACAGGCGGCCGACTTCCAGGTCGATGCTGCGGCGTTCTCCCGGTGCGACGGTCACACCGCCGATGGTGACTGGTTCGTTCCTGGCTCGGGTGGGTTTTCCGGACAAGCTGGTTCCCGGGTGGAGGGTTTGCTGGCAGGTTACCCGATATCGCCGGCAGATTGCATCTGCGTCGGCAAACGGGCAGAATCGCGCGCTTTGCCCGAAATCGGAGAATGAACATGTCGAGAATTGCAGTCGCAGTGCTGGTCGGGGGATGGATGCTGGCCGGTGCCGCACAGGCAACACCTGCCGATGATTACTGGTCCAATCTCAAGTCGCTGTGCGGCCAGGCCTTCACGGGCACACTGATCGCCTCGCCTGAAGGTGACATGGAAGACGAGCGCCTGGTCATGCACGTGCGTGACTGCAATGCCGACCAGATCCGCATCCCCTTCGTGGTGGGAGACAACCTGTCGCGAACCTGGGTGCTGGCGCGCATGGGAGGTCGCATCATGCTGCGTCACGATCACCGGGGGCGTGACGGCGAGCCCGAAGAGATCACGCAATATGGCGGCATATCGCCCAACTACGGCAGTGCCAATGCCCAGATTTTCCCGGCCGACGACTTCACCCTGGACCGCATGCCGGACAACTATCCCAATGTATGGGTCATGGAGGTTCATCCGGGTGACAAGTTCGTTTACTACGTCCGCCGCCTGGTCACCGATCGCTACTATCACGTCGAGTTCGACCTGACCGATCCGGTCGATCCGCCGCCGGCCCCCTGGGGCTGGGAAGACTGAACGGCCATGCCGGTGCGGGCAGATGCCCGCACCGGCGGTTGCCGAACTCAATCCTCTGCTTCAAAGCGGTTGTCGAAGATCCTGTCGGCACCCACATCGATGACCGGCAAGTCGGCGTCGACGTCTTCGTTTGCGATGCTGACAACAAAACCCGTTGAACTGAGCGGGCCTGCAACCCTCGCGGGAGCGGTGTTTCCGGAGGTGACGGCCGAGTAGGCTGGTGAGACGACCGGAACCAGCGTGTAGTCGCCAGGTGCCAGTGCAGTGGTCTGGTACTGGCCGGTGCCGGGATTGATCCGATAGCGGCCGACGAAGTCACCGCTGCTGTCATAGACCTCGACGCGTCCGTTGCTGAGCTGCAGCCCCCCGGGCTGAGCGATGAGCCGCCCGCTGATGACCGGGCCGGGCTCCACGCGCAATTCGAAGGGGCCGGCATCACTGCCGTCAAGCGTGATGGCAGTGCCATCGCCCGGGTTGCACAGCATTTCCGAGCAGGGCGAATCCGCACCGTGGAGATCATCGAAATAGCGATGCTGGACGTCGAAAACGCCCACGCCGGTTGCGCCGGCCATGGTTGTCCTGAGGTAATAGTCGCCATCCGGAAAGGCTCCGAACCAGAATTGCCCATCCTCGTCGGTAACGACACTGGCCAGGATTTCGTTGTCTGTCGACAGCAGGCGCGCGATGGCCCCTGGTATGGGCTCGTCGGTTAGATCATCGACGATGATGCCTTCGATATTGCTGCCGGTTGACAGTTCAATGACGATGCTGGTGATCTGGCCGTCGGTTACGGTCACCTTTTCGGCATCGTCCAGATCACATTTCACGCCGGCACAGACAACGTCGGGATACATGCCATCGATGTAGCCGGGAAGGTAGCCGCCGGACGAGTCTCCGGTGAGTCGCTGGAACCCAATGCTGTCGCCGAAAAAGGTGGCGAAGGTGCGCACATAGTAGGCGCCGTCGGGCAAGGCGGCGGAGGGCAAGAGCCGCACTTCGTTGTCGACTGCTTGGATGATGCCGCCACCGACCACGGTGCCGTCCCCGGTAATGATTTCGTAAGTGCGTATATAGTCGTTGCCGAGCGCCGGAGGTGCTTCGCCGGTTGCCGCATCGACCAGCTTGCCATCGATCTGTCCGCCCGATTCAAGGGCCACTTCGGGGAGGGTCAGCGAGGCGCCGGGAGGTATCACCAGCGGATCGCCGGTGGCCCGTTCGCAGCCGGCGAATGGACACAGCAAACCATTGTGCAGCACTCTGAGCCAGGGTTCGGTTGAACTGAACGGCCCCAGTTCGACATAGTAACTTCCCCCGACCAGGCCGGTGAAAGCCCACTCTTCGCCGTCGGGCTGCCATGGCGGGAACTGAAAGTCGCCCAGCATTCGACCGCTGCCGTCAAACAGTCGAACGATTCTCGGGATGCCATCGGGCGTGAGCGTACCCGAAAGCGCGGCGCCCGGGGCCAGTGCGAAGTCCAGTCCGTCTGTCACCGTTGCGGATGCGATGTCGATGGTGTCGGTGTCGAGTATCGGGCATTGTTCGAACTGACAGGGGTAGCCTTGCCAGGCCTGGATGACATAGTTGTCGTCGGGGCCGGGTTGGGCCATGAGGTGGTAGTCGCCAGGTGGCAGTGCCAGGGAGGATTCAAAGTCCCCCGTCTGGTCGGTCACGCCACGAAAGTGGCTGCTGTAACGAACATGGGGTGCGTCGGGCGGAAAGGCCAGCACCTGTGCTGCTTCCAGCGGTTCGCCGTCGTTGGCGCGCGTGACGGAACCGGCAATTCGTCCCCCGGGTTCCAGCTCGATGTCGAGTTCGGTAATGCTGTCGCCCGGAGAAACCGTGATAGCGCCCTCGTCGCCGGCGCCTTGGCAATGGAAATAGCAGTTCCAGAATGCCGATCCGCCGTGGCGGGCGGGGGCATGGTCCGGCCCGGCGGCCTCGACGATCACGCTGCGTTCCGGATCGAAGGTGAATTCGACCTCCGCGCTCCATTCGCCGGCGGAATTGGTGGTTGCCTGGGCGGCGGAAGGGGCGGATTGGTGTTGGTTGACGTCGCTGATGACGACGGTGATGCCCTCCAGCGGCTCGCCGGAACCGGCAGCCGTGATGACGCCCGACAGCGATGCGGTATCTTCGGCCAGCGTTGACGTGGAGAGCAGCAGCAAGGCCAGGTTAAGCACGACCACGGTCGTGCTTTTATTGACATGTGTGAGCATTTGGACCCTCTTAGACCCGTGACCCGTTAATCGGTACCCTTCAATACGAGAAAGCGGCGGAAACGGCGACAAACCCGGCGGAATTTCCGGTCCGGCGATCGCGCAGGCCCTATAATGCGCAACCCACGGAATTCCACGAGTCATCAATGAACCTTCGCAATATCGCCATCATCGCCCACGTCGACCACGGCAAGACCACGCTGGTCGACCAATTGCTCAAGCAGTCCGGTGAATTCGCCGCGCATGAGCGTGTGGAGGAGCGGGTGATGGACTCCGAGGACCAGGAGCGTGAGCGCGGTATCACCATCCTGGCCAAGAACACGGCGATCACCTGGCGCGACTGGCGCATCAATATCGTCGATACTCCGGGTCACGCCGACTTCGGCGGCGAGGTCGAGCGTGTACTGTCCATGGTCGACTCGGTGCTGCTGCTGGTCGATGCGGTCGATGGCCCCATGCCCCAGACCCGCTTCGTCACCCAGAAGGCGTTTGCCATGGGGTTCCGGCCGATTGTCGTGATCAACAAGGTAGACCGGCCGGGTGCGCGCCCGGACTGGGTGCTCAACCAGACCTTCGATCTGTTCGACAAGCTGGGCGCAACCGACGAACAGCTCGACTTCCCGGTGATCTATGCCTCTGCCCTCAACGGCTACGCCGGCACTGAACAGGACGTGAGCGGTGGCGACCTGGTGCCGTTGTTCGAGACCCTGGTCGAGCATGTTCCGGCGCCGACGGTCGATCCGGAAGGCCCGTTCCAGATGCAGGTCTCGTCGCTGGCCTACTCCAGTTACGTCGGCCTGATCGGCATCGGTCGCATTCAGCGGGGGCGGGTGAAGCCGAACCAGCCGGTCAAGGTAGTGGATCGTGACGGCAGTACCCGATCCGGCAAGGTGTTGCAGGTGCTGGGGTTCAAGGGCCTGAAGCGCGAGGAAGTTCCCGAGGCGGCCGCTGGCGACATCATCGGTATCTCGGGCATCGAGGATATCGGCATTTCCGATACCCTGTGCGATCCGTCGACGGTTGAGGCGCTGCCGCCGCTGACCGTCGACGAGCCCACCATTCACATGACATTCCAGGTCAATGATTCGCCGTTTGCCGGTCGTGAGGGCAAGTACCTGACCAGCCGCCAGCTACGAGCCCGACTCCTTCGCGAGGCCAGTCACAATGTGGCGTTGCAGGTCTCGGAAACAGCCGATCCCGATCAGTTCGACGTTGCCGGTCGTGGCGAGCTCCACCTGGCCGTGCTGATCGAGGCCATGCGCCGCGAGGGTTACGAACTGGCAGTCTCGCGCCCGCGTGTTCGCAAGCGCGAAGGCGAGGACGGCTCGGTTCAGGAGCCCTGGGAGCAGGTCGTGCTCGACATGGAAGAGGACTACCAGGGTGCGGTCATGCAGGCGATGGGCGAGCGCAAGGCCCAGCTGCAGGACATGCAGTCCGACGGCCGGGGCAGGGTGCGGCTGGATTACATCGCACCGGCTCGGGGGCTGATCGGTTTCCAGAGCGCCTACCGCAACATGACCTCGGGCACGGGGCTGTTCTTTCGCGTGTTCGATCATTGGGGGCCGGCGACCGAGCGGGTCGCGGAGCGCTCCAACGGGACGCTGATCAGCATGGAGAACGGGACCACCGTGGCCTTCGCCCTGTTCAACCTCCAGGATCGGGGCAAGTTGTTCATCGGTCCTGGCGAAGATGTCTACGAAGGCCAGATCATCGGTCTGCATGCACGCGAAAACGACCTGATCGTCAATCCGATGAAGGGCAAGAAGCTGACCAATATCCGGGCTGCCGGCAAGGATGACGCCGTACAGCTGGTGCCGCCCACCCGGATGACCCTGGAGCAGGCGCTGGAATTCATCAACGACGACGAGCTGGTCGAAGTCACGCCTGAAAACATCCGCCTGCGCAAGCGTCTGCTCAAGGAACACGAAAGAAAGCGCGCCGCTCGCGCGAGCGAGTAGCGGCTCGATTACAGCGCTACCGGGGATTACTCAAAGCGATCCTGAAACAGGAATCCCGGATTGAGCTGCAGGCATGGCGCAGTTTCGAGGTTCGGAGTCATTGCCTCCAGGCTGCATTGCGAGAAATTCTGGTTGTCGGGATTGATCATGGAGTTCATGATGCCGGCCGGTGTGCCCTCCGGGCACCAGTTGGTATCGTCATCGTGTCCGGCACCGAAGTTGTGGCCCAGCTCGTGGGCCACGACCAGGGCGCTGATCGTATCGCTCCAAAGATCCTGATTGACTCCGATACCGTATGTGGTATCGCAGGTGACGTTTATGTAGGCGTAGCCGGCGGCATCGTCGATGTTGCGTCCGGTCATCAGATGCGCCTGTCCTTCGAAGGGAATGTCGCTGCCGTCACCGGATGACAGGAATTGTTTGAATTCATCTAGCAGATCTCCCGAGTCGGTGGAGATCAACGAGCCGTTGTCGGTCAGTATTTCGTGGTGCCACAGCGTGATTCCGGTACCGACCTGGCTGGCGTAAAGTCCGTCGACGAAATTCATTCGTCCCAGGACAATGGCCTGGGTGTCGCTGCCGTGCGCGTCGGTGAACTCGGTGTCGGTAACGATGGTGACGGGCAGCAGGTCAGCGGCCGATGTCGTGCCTTCTCGGCGCTTGGCAGTGGCTGGCATTGCCAATGCTGACGATTCATCGGCGGCAGGTGCGTCGGGGGCATGGAGATGCACGCCGCCATGGTCGAACAGCAAATCCACGACCAGATCGCTGATCCGGAACACGATGGTGGATTCGGGGGCAAGCACCCGCTCTCCGGGCAGGATGAAATGTTCAGCCTGATCGATCAGATACAGGTGCTCTCCGTCCGAGAACATGCCGCGGACTGCATTGCCGATACGGTTGATCCGCGCCCACGAGGCCGGGCGCGCGGCGATCCTTCCCTTGTAGAAGGCATTGCGACCGCCGGCGAGAGCGTTGTCGCGTGCGGCGGACGCGAGTCCGATGGAGAGTGCGTCATTGGGATGCAGCTCGATCACGAAACGTTCTCCGAAGGCCTCGACGGTGAGGTCCTTGCCCCTTGCCCGCTCGCGCGAGGAAATCTCTGCCGGGCTGAAATCGCTCAGCTCCGGCAACTGCCCGGCCTGCAGTGACAGGGGCGGGGTGGCCAGCAGCAACAGGCAGGTCAGTGCAGCGAACGGCAAGCGGAATGGTGGCGGCATGTCGCACTCCTTTGAGTGGATTGTGACCGGAGTGGCGTCCCACTCCCTCAACATCAATTGATGGCTTGCGGCAGTTTACTCTGTCATTCGTGCCATGCGTGGCGCGCTGGTCTGCCGATGCCATCTGCTTGGTTGGCCGTTGTCGGCGATCCTTTATCATGAACCCATTCCAATCCAGGAGTGGCCGCAATGGATTTTTCCCCTTCCGACAAGGCCCGGGAGATTGCCCGCAGCCTGCACCGTTTCATGCGTGACGAGGTCGAGCCTGTCGAGCCGGACCATCACCATCAGCTGGCCGCGCTGGACAATCCATGGCAGGTGCTGCCGCTGATCGAGGAATTGAAGGCCAGGGCGCGCGAGCAGGGGTTGTGGAATCTGTTTCTGCCCGACGAGGAGCTGGGGCAGGGGCTTTCCAACCTGGACTATGCTCCCCTGGCCGAGCGCATGGGCCGTTCGCTGATCGCCCCGGAGATCTTCAACTGCAACGCGCCGGATACCGGCAACATGGAAGTGCTGTATCACTATGGCAGCGAGGAGCAGAAAGCGCGGTGGCTGAAACCACTGCTGGCCGGGGAGATCCGCTCCGCCTTCTGCATGACCGAACCGGGCGTGGCCTCATCGGATGCCACGAACATGGAAGCCACAGCCGTTATCGAAGGCGACGAAGTGGTGCTCAACGGACGCAAGTGGTGGTCCACCGGCATCGGTCATCCCAACTGCAAGGTGGTCATTTTCATGGGACTGACCGACAGCGAGGCCGAGCGCCACTATCGTCATTCCATGGTGCTGGTGCCGCTGGTCACGCCGGGCGTGAAGGTCGAGCGCATGCTCAACGCCATGGGCTACCACGATGCGCCACTGGGCCATGGCGAGGTCAGTTTCAGCAATGTGCGCCTGCCGGCCACGGCCATCATCGCCGGGCCGGGCAAGGGGTTCGAGATCGCCCAGGGACGACTCGGCCCCGGGCGGATTCATCACTGCATGCGTCTGATCGGGCTTGCGGAGATGGCGCTGGAGCGGGCCTGCCGCAGAGCACTGGAGCGCGAGGCCTTCGGCCGGCCGCTGGCAAAACTCGGCGGCAACGCCGAGCGCATCGCCGAGGCGCGTATCGCCATCGAACAGGCCCGGTTGCTGGTGCTCAAGGCCGCCTGGTCGCTGGATCACCGCGGCATTGCCCGCTCGATGAGCGAGGTCTCGCAGATCAAGGCGGCGGTGCCGTCCATGGCCCAGGAGGTGATCGATCTGGCCATGCAGTTGCACGGCGGTGGCGGCTTGTCGGATGACTACCCGCTGGCCGCGGCCTGGACGGCGGCCCGTGCGCTGAGACTGGCCGACGGTCCCGACGAGGTACACCGTGCACTGGTCGCCCGATTCGAGCTGGGGAAATACCGCTGATGCCTTTTCTGCCGCCGCCGATCGATTTCCGGCCGCGCATGGAGTGTCCCTCGTGCGGCCTGCTGACTCTGAAAAAGAAGGAGCAGTGCGTTCACTGCGGCTACCGGTTTCCGGAAGAATGGCGTCAACGTCAGAAGGCGATGGGGAGGGAGCGCAGGCGCCGTGCCACGTGGGCGTGGGCTGCCGTGGTCATTGTGCCGGCCTTGCTGGTACTTCTGACGCTGCTGTTTCAGCGCGCGGGCGCCTGATCGACACGCCGCCGAAGTTCTGATTTCTCAGGGTCGGTGGGCGATGGCCGGTCTGGCGACACCCGACCTTGCCGGGCCGCCACGGCCATCCGGTGAAAAAAACCCGGCATCGGGTCGATGCCGGGTGATGGCCAGGAGGTACATCGGGCCGAATGCTTGTCAGGAGTTGGCGTCGATCTCCACGCTGTTGTTTCCGGTGCTCGCTTCGAAGCGATCCTGGAACAGGAAATCGGCCAGTTCCTCGAGCGAAAAGCCCCAGAAGCCACCGGTCAGCCGCCACTGGCCGCCGGAGAGCGCCCGGGCCTCGGTGGCTTCCCACTGACCGATGGTGCCGGCCAGTTGCCAGTCGCCGCCGCTGGCTTCCAGGGTGCCGCCACCGGCGATGGTCCAGTGGGTGATGCTGTAATCATTGCCGGCCATGACCGGTGCGGCTGCGAGCATTCCGGCCAGGCAGATCGCCAGGGCGGTGGCAACAAAGGCGTTCGGGTTTCTCATCGTCCAACTCCGCAATTTCTTGCTCCTTACAATCGTTGTATACGCAATTGATCGGCTTTTCGTGTCACGAAAACAACATCCCATGCCCGAGTATACGGAATTGTTCGTCGACTCCGGCCATCGGGCTACACTGTTGCAGACTGACCGTTCGGACCAGCAATGCCTGACAACAGCCAGATGATCGACCAGCCCAGGTCGCTACGCGAGGAAGACCGTTTCGATATCGACGCAGTCGATGCCTGGTTGAAGGAACGTATCGCGGGCCTGGCGGGGCGGCCGGAGGTCCAGCAGTATTCCCGTGGCGCGTCCAATCTGACCTACCGGTTGCGTTACCCCAGCCATGACCTGATTCTGCGGCGTCCGCCGCCCGGCACCAAGGCGAAATCGGCCCACAACATGGTGCGCGAACATGACATGCAGAAGGCGCTCAAGCCGGTCTATCCCTACGTGCCCGAGATGCTGGCGCTGTGCACCGACGAATCGGTCATTGGGTGTGATTTTTATGTCATGCAACGTATCGAGGGCATCATCCTGCGCAAGAACCTGCCGCCCGGGATGAGCCTGGGCCGCGAGCGGGCCGCTGCGCTGTGCCGCAACGCCGTCGATCGGCTCATCGAGCTGCACTCGGTCGATATCGAGGGTGCCGGACTGGAAGGGATCGGCAAGGGTGTCGGCTACAACCGTCGCCAGATCGAGGGATGGTCCGAGCGCTACCGGCGCGCGAAGACCTGGAACGTGCTGTCCGGGCGCTACATCATGGACTGGCTGGCCGATCATGTGCCCGACGAGGTCGCCATTCGCGTCATCCACGGCGATTTTCGCTTCGACAACCTGGTGCTCGATGCCGATGACCCGATGAAGATCATCGGCGTGCTCGACTGGGAGCTGGCCACGCTGGGCGATCCCCTGATGGATCTGGGCAATTCCCTGGCCTACTGGGTGCAGGCCGACGACGATCGCTATTTCAGGGGCTTTCGTCGTCAGCCCACACATATACCGGGCATGATGAAACGTGGCGAGGTCGTTGACTACTACTGCGATCGGATGAGGCTGAAGCCGGACAACTGGGTCTTCTACGAGGTCTACGGGCTGTTCAGGCTGGCCGTGATCGCGCAACAGATCTACTATCGATACCACCATCGCCAGACGCGCAATCGCCAGTTCAAGCATTTCTGGATCGCGGTCAACTACCTGTTGTGGCGATGTCGCCGCATCATCCGTTCGGCGTGACCTCTGTCACTGCCCTGTCGATGGACAGGCCGACTATCATCGGTAGCCTGTCTGTCCCGAAGAGCCTCGAACCATGATTGATTCAGCAGCCCGTTTCAGCAACCGGCAGGTAGCACCGGGCGATCTGCCGGATTTCCGCCGTGTGGAGCTCCAGCACGTTGCGCGGGCCTTTGTCCCGTATGCGGTGCTGGTGCAGGTGCTGTTCTGGCTGATTCTGGCGCTGGCCGTGGCCGGGTTTCGTGTCGTGCCGTTCAGCCCCTTTGCTCCCGACTGGTGGGTCGTGGCGGTACTGGTGCTGGCCGCGACCTGGTTCGGTGGCATGGCATGGCTGGATGCGCGCCGGCGCGGCTGGGCGCTGCGCGAACACGACCTGATCTACCGACACGGCATCATCTGGCGACGTACCGTGATCGTGCCGTTTGCCCGTATCCAGCACGTGGAAACCAGCAGTGGGCCGCTTGAGCGGGCTTTCGGCCTGATGCGCGTCAAGTGCTTCACCGCCGGTGGCGCGATGTCGGACCTGTCGGTGGTCGGGCTGGATGGCGAGAGCGCGCGCAAAGTGCGTCAGCATCTGCTCGAACAGATTCGCGATGCTGGCGAGGTCGGCCCGGACAGGGGAGAAGCCGGTGAAATCGATGAGTCCTGAAGACTGGCAGCGCCTGGCGCCGCTGGCGTTGGTCTTTCTGTTTTTCAGAAGCCTGCAGAAGTTCATTCGCGAGAACCTGTTTCTGTTTGTCGGCGCCGGTGCCGGCTTCGCTTTCCTCGACTGGCTGGGGCCGCGCGAACTGGTGCTGGCCGGCGCCGGGGTGCTGCTGGTGCTCATCGGCGGCAGCGTGATCTATTTCCGTCGCTTTCGCTTCCGCATCGAGGACGATGCGGTGCGCGTGCGCCGCGGGGTGTTCGAGAAAAAGGAGTTGCGGGTTCGCTTTGCGCGGATCCAGAACATCCAGATCGGTCAGCCGTTCTACTTTCGACCCTTCGGGCTGGTGCGTTTCAGCCTGGAAACCCCGGGGGCCAGCGAAAAGGAAGTCGAGCTGCCGGGCATCCGTCGCGAACTGGCCGAGTGGATGCGCGATCGCATCGCCGAACGACAGCGGCCCGACGGCGCACAGGCCCCGGTCGAGGTGGCAACCGGCGATGCCGGAGTCGCCGAGCTCTATCATGCGACGACCGGCCGACTGTTGCTGCATGGCATGGCCTCGAACCAGGTCTGGGTCCTGGCCGGGGTGGTGGCCTACCTGGCCAGCCAGCTCATGCATCGTTTCAGCGAGCAGCTTGACGAAGCCGAGATGCTGGTGGCCGGCCTGGAGCGTTTCGACAACGGCTGGCTTGTACTGCTTGGAGGCGTGACGGCCTTGCTGGCGATATTGATGGTGCTGTCGGCCGTAATCTCTGTGCTGAGATATCACGGTTTCAGGCTGGAAGATGCCGGTGACCGTTTCGTGGCAAGGCACGGCCTGCTCGACGAGCAGGAACAGACCGTGCGGCGCGAAAAGGTCACCGGCCTGATGTTTCGGCAATCGGCTGTCGGGCGATTGCTGGATTGCTGGTCGCTGGCGGTACGGCAGACGCGCAGCAGCGATGTCGAAGAGCAGGCCGAGCGTGGCGGGTTCCTGGTACCCGGAATGGCGCGTCGCCAGATGGGCATTGCCAGTCGTCTGCTTGAAGGGGCGCAGCCGCCGGGCGACATCCAGCCGATCAGCGCGCGGTTCCGTCGGTTGTACTGGCAGCGCGGGTTCATCCTGCTGCTCGTGGTGCTGTCCGTGGTTTCGTTCACCTGGTACTGGGGGCACTGGACGGCTGTTGTGAGCGCGGTCACGATGCCGGTCGTTCTATTGGCACTGCACTTGCGGTATCGGCACTGGGGCTGGAGCCGGGGCGATGAGGTGCTGTGGGTGCGCCAGGGGTTGCTCGGCCAGCGCATCGACGGCTTTCGCCTCGACCGGGTGCAACAGGTTCGCATCGTCCAGTCGATCTACCAGCGGCGCCACGGCCTGGCCAACCTGCAGCTTGTTCTGCCGCAAGGCAGTGTCACCATTCCGTTTCTGCCGCTGGACGCTGCGGCCGACCTCGCCAACGAGGCCGCGTACATCGCCGAAACGGCACTCGATCACCGCGTCTAGGCGGCCGGTCGGGTTCGGGCCGAAGGGGCGCTCATGGTAGAATGAGCGGCTGCTTTCAACTCGCGGGGAACGGATTCATGACCAAGCATTCGCCGGGTGCGCGCTTCCGCCAGCTGGTGGCCGAACAGGCGCCGTTGCAGGTGGTCGGCACCATCAATGCCTACAGCGCGCTGCTGGCCGAGCG
>SLIA01000234.1 GCA_007135935.1 Wenzhouxiangella sp. | reverse complement strand
TGGCATGCGTATAGAGATCCATGGTCGTGTCCCCGGAGAAGATCCGGGTGAACATCGTGGCCATCGTGGTATCAGGATCGACCTCCAGCCGGGGCTGAATGATGCTGTAGCCGGCCTTGAGGGTACGACGGTGACGATCCAGGACCGCCTGGCTCAGGGGGTGTGCGAGTGTGCCCACCAGCTGCCGGGCACTGCCCGGCGGCAGACGCGTGTCGGCGTCCAGCGTCAGTACGTAGCGGACCCCTTCGAGAAGCCCCTGGTCGCCATGGCAAACATCGTAACTCGTGCGCTTGTCGCCAGCCAGGACCCGGTTGAACTCCATCAATTTGCCGCGCTTGCGCTCCCAGCCCATCCAGCAAGCTTCCGCCTCGTTCCACTGCCGGCGTCGCGACAGGAAGACGAAGCGATTGCCATATTGACGATTCAGGCGCCGAATGCAGGCCTTGCAGCGCTTGAGCACGCGCCCGTCTGCATCCGTTTCCGGCTGATCGGCATCGCGCAGATCGCCGAGTACGACGAATACCAGCGCAGGGTCGTCATTGGCCAGGAAGTTGATTTCCAGCCGATCGAAAATCGGTTCCACATCGTCGACACCGGCAAAGATCACCGGAACCGCCACGGCGGTGCGGAACTCGCCGGGGATACCGCCACGCTCGAAGTCCATGCGAGCCAGGGTGCGTGGCGGCACCAGCCAGGTCACAAGACCGTTGACCAGCGCCACCGCCAGGCCCGTGACCGGCAGCAGTGCCACCAGCAGCATGCCCGCCGTCAGCAGTGCACCCGCCTCCCCGGCCGTGAGTACCGCGAACAGGAGTGCCAGCGGGACCAGCGCAAACAGCCCGACCAGCGGAAAATAGATCCGAGCGGGATGGCGTTCGGCGAAATCCAGTATCCGCTGACGTGCGGGAGGACGAAAGCCGACCTCGCGACGCAAGCGCTCATGTCCGCCGCCGACAAGCCAGTAGCCGACATGACGATGTCGAGCCTTGCCGGTACTGGTCGCGGCGCTGAGCGAAACCGCACGCTCGGCGACCTCGGTCTCGTCGAGCCTGCCATGCCGGGCCAGTCGTTCGACCTGCTGGCGGTAGCGATCACGGGTCAGAAAGTCCATGCCCGTGTAGGCGCCGCCCGGATCACGCGCCAGAATGCGGTCAACGCGACTGATGCGTTCGAAGGAGTCCGGCCAGTCATGTGCCGTCAGGGCCCGCAGGCTCAGCACCCCGCCGGCCACCGTGTCGACGATGGCGACCTCGTCACCGCGCACGGTCTGGTCGGCATCGGCGGTCAGTTGCTCGCCGACATTGATCAGGTGGTCGATCACGGCAAGGCTGAGAAATGCAGGCAAGGCCCACAACTCACCGATCGTCAGGGCCCGATGGTTCTGATAGCGATCAACGGTGCGCTCGAGCCACTCCAGCTCGACCGGTTCGCCGCCGTAATCGAGCAGGACGCGGGCCAGCGCGGCCACGGCCGGCTCGGGCTCTCTCCCGGCGCCGCTGACGTGCGGCAGGCTGCGAATGTAGCCCGCCGGCAGATCGGAGCGCAGTCCGGTCAGCACGTCCTCGATGACATGACGGTTATCCAGCAGCCACTCTTCGGCACGTGTGACCGTGTGCCCTTCAACCTGAACCCGATCGATGGCCGCGTAGATGGCTTTCAGACGGTTGCGGCGAGCCTGAAGCTGCAGGGGCCTGGCGCGAAATTTGCCAGCCGCGCCGGCGCGCAGGGCAAGCTCGTGCAGAGCCTGTTCGAGTTCCGGTCGCGCCGGAGTGGAAGTGCCCGGCGAAGGTTTCATGCCCACCCCGCCCCCGCGATCATTGCCCGCCGCCAGCGACGTCCCCGGCAATGCCGAGATTGCCCCTGATCACGAGGATAGGCAAATGGGCCGATGACAGCAGGCTCTGAAGGACGGAGTCACGCGACCAGCCGTTTGAATCGATGCCGTGGTTGCCGGTCAGTATCATCAGGTCGGGCTGCTCCTGCTGACACAGTTCGGTGATGCGAACCACCGGGTCCCGGGCCACTTCCAGGCGGGTATGAATGCGGTGCTGCCCACCGAACTGATCGCGCAGCTCCTCGAGATAGCCACCGGCCACGCGACGGTTGCATTCGATCAGGCGCTCCTTGAGGGTCTTTTCCGTCTCGGTCAAGGGTCGCTTTCTGGGCATGGCCGGTTCACTGATCACATGGCAGAACAGGATGTCGGCTTCGTGGTCGGTGTCCAGTGCAACGGCAACATGCGCCGCCGCTTCGGCCTTGTGGGATCCGTCCAGTGGTACCAGCATGCGCCGGTAGGCATCCGAATCGACCAGACGAGCTGCCTGGTTGACTACCAGGTAAGAGGTGCCGGTGCCAACCAGCACCTTGAAGGCAGTCCCGCCGTGGGGAAACTCGTTCTCGCCTCCCGCGCCCCAGGAGGACATGACGACGAGGTTGATGTCCTTGCGGCGAACCTGATCGGCGATTCGGTCGGCCGGTTTGCCCTCGGTGATAAAGGCATCGGTTTCGATGTTTTCCAGGCGTGGATCCTGCTGAATGGCATTCAGGTAGCGTTCGGCTTCGGCGCGGCGCAGGCGCCAGTCGATACTGTCACTGCCGGTGCGACCATTCGCGGCCGCGCCATCGAGCACTCTGAGTAACGACAAACGGCCACCGAACAAACGCGCGATTCGCACGGCATGCGGGATGGCATGCTCGGCATGCACCGAACCATCCAAAGGAAGCAGAATTCTACTGAACACCATGCTGGCAGCCCCGGTATACGGCAACTTACCATGCTAGTGACAGTGACCTGCCCCGCCGTTGATTCAGATCAAGCAAACTGCACCCGGCAAGCGCGCTGGATCAGAGCAGCGCCGGGCGCGAACCGGCGGCAATGCCGGCTCTCGCGGTGATCAGGCATTCAGCCGCACTTGGAGTAGCCACAGGCCAGGCAGGTCTGGCAACCATCGAGCAACACCATGGCCTGGGTGTTGCACTTGAAGCACAGGGTCGCCGATGCCGGGTAGGAAGCCTCGTCGGTGGCTGACGACGCCGCGCCTGCTGAATCAGGTATCGTTTTTTCTTCCGCAGGTTCGTCGGCCCTACGCTCGCGTGCTTCGGCTTCGGCGCGCTTTTGTTCGAGCATCAACTGCTGCTGTTCACTGAGCTCATCGGGCTCGAGCAGACCGATGCGCTTGAGATGATGTTCGACGACGGCACCGATGTCGGCCACGATGGACGGCACAAAGCGCCCGCCGGGCTTGAAGTAACCGCCCTTGGGATCGAATACCGCCTGAAGTTCTTCGGACAGGAAGGTGACATCGCCGCCTTTGCGGAACACCGCCGACATCACGCGCGTCAATGCCACGATCCACTGGAAATGATCCATGTTCTTCGAGTTGATGAAGATCTCGAAAGGCCGGCGCTGCTCGTGCTCGGTGCCGGGGTTGAGCACGATGTCGTTGATGGTCACGTACAGTGCGTGATCGTCAAGCGGCGTGCGGATCTTGTAGGTCGCCCCTTCCAGGCATTCCATGCCTTCGGGGCGCTCGAGCTTTTCGTGCATGCGGATGATTTCGGCCTTGCTGGCCTGGGGCTTTTCGTCACCAGCCTTGCCTGCATCCGACTTCTGCTTGTCCTTGTCGCGGACCTTGTAGTCCACAATCTTCTTGTCAATCCTGATCGTCATCTCAATGCTCCCGCATTGTGTTGCCAGTATTTATCAACTGCGTCGAATCAACGACGATGTGGCACAGTCATGATGCTGCAGGCAAGGCTTTGCTTTGGTATAAGCAAAACGCAGCATGCGATGTCATGACGAAACCACATCAGAATTTGCCGTAATAGCCTTCTTTAAGGGCATCGAACAGATTGGCTGCCGTGTGCACCTCGCCGTCGTACTCGACTTCCTCGTTGCCCTTGAGCTCGACCTTTGTGCCATCCTCGAGTTCGAACTCGTAAGTGGTCGACTCCAGGTCTTTGTCGGTAACCAGAACGCCCTGGAAGGCCTCGGGGTTGAAACGGAAGGTGGTACAGCCTTTCAAGCCCTGCTCCCAGGCAAACAGGTAAATGTTCTTGAAATCCTCGTAGGGATAGTCGGTCGGCACGTTGGCGGTCTTGGAGATCGAACTGTCGATCCACTTCTGGGCCGCCGCCTGGATGCCGACATGTTCCTTCGGCGTAATGGTTTCAGCGGTCACGAAGTAATCGGGCAGTTGTTCGTTCTCTTTGTCCGAGTACGGCATGGCGGCCGAATTGACCAGCGTGCGATAGGCCAGCAGCTCGTAGGAATACACACTGACCTTTTCCTTGCTCTTGCGTCCCTCGCGAATCACGTTGCGGTTGTAGTGATGGGCGAAGCTCGGTTCGATGCCGTTGGAGGCATTGTTGGCCAGCGACAACGATATCGTGCCAGTCGGCGCAATCGATGTGTGATGCGTAAAGCGCGCGCCCTTCTCTGCCAACCGCTCGACCACTTCCGGTGCCACCTCGGCCACACGCTGCATGTAGCGGCTGTAGCGCGCATGCAGGATGCGACCCGGCACGCGGTCACCCGGCTTGTAACCGTCGCGCTTCATCTCGGGACGCTTGCGCAGCATCTCGGGTGTGACCTCGAACTGGTCGAGCATGATCGGCGCCGGTCCCTTTTCCTCGGCAAGCTCGGCTGCCGTCTCCCAGCCGGCCACGGCCATTTCCCGCGCCACTCGCTCGGTGAATTCCAGCGAATCGGGCCGGCCGTACTGCATACGCATCATGGTCAGCGCCGAACCCAGGCCCAGGAAACCCATGCCATGACGACGCTTGTACATGATCTCGCGCTTCTGCTCATCGAGCGGCAGGCCGTTGATCTCGACGACGTTGTCGAGCATGCGGGTGAAGATCTGCACCGTACGGCGGTATTCATCCCAGTTGAAGCGGGCGTTCTCGGTGAATGGCTCCTCGACAAAACGGGTCAGGTTGACCGAGCCGAGCAGGCAGGCGCCGTAGGGTGGCAGTGGCTGTTCACCGCATGGATTGGTGGCACGAATGTTTTCGCACCACCAGTTGTTGTTCTGTTCGTTGATGCGGTCGACCAGCACGAAACCGGGCTCGGCATAGTCGTAGGTGCTGCTCATGATCATGTTCCACAACCGGCGTGCCGGCACCGTGCGGTAGATGCGGCAGGCGACCAGGCCCTCGTCGTTGCTGACGTACCCGTCGGTGATCGGCCATTCCCGCCACAGCACCTGCTCGGGGTCGTTGAGGTCCAGCTCCTCGGCCTCGGAGTCGAGTACCGGGTAGACCAGCGGCCAGTCGCTATCGT